>JANWUV010000009.1 GCA_025057975.1 Chloracidobacterium sp. | reverse complement strand
CCAGCCTCCCCCACCCACAGCCGCTCCCCAGCCGGCCGCTCCTCCACATACCGCGCCCCGTCGTGCCGAAACCACCGCACCACCTCCCGCCGCTCGTCGATCGTCACGTAGTACGGTACCTTCAACACCGACTCATAAATGTCCCACTTCCGCAGCAGTTTCCGATCCTCCGCCCACGCCCCACGCCCGTACTCGGCCAAATCATTACGGCGCGTCTGCGGCGACAGCGCCTCGACGATGATGAGCGGCGCGCGCCCCTCGTCCTCCACCACGTAGCTTGCCCGCGTGCGCTCGCCGCGGTACAGCGCCGGCACGCCGACAACGCCCATCCAGTCGGGACGCAGCCCGCGCACAACGCCCTCGTGCAGGCAGTACAGGTACAAATCAATGGCGCAGAAGTAGTGGTCGGGGGGGACGGTCGTGGGGCGGAAGGTTTCGTACAGGAGCATGGCGAACAGGAGGTGAAACTCGCTGGGCAAGGCTTCTTCGTCCTCGAACTCGCTGGGGAGGTCGTCCATCGTGAGGACGCGGCGGGCGGGGAGGTGAGGTGGTGGAGGCGTGGGCGTCGGCGGGTGAGTTGGTTGTGGGGCGGGCGTCGTCATTGGGTTGCTCCCGTGTACGAGATGGGATTGGCGGTGGGGCATGTGGGCGGCGGAGCAGCGCAGCCGGAGTGTAGCGCACTTTTACGGCGGCACAGCACACAGCTAGCAAGGCCAGCGGACGGTGCGCCAGCGGGAGGCGCTGAGGCAGTTTCCTATGAGCCGGGCGATACCATGACCTGTGTCTGCATTGTGCGCTGACCGCACCGCCGCAAGGCGTGTACGCAGCGTCGCTTATGCTCAATTGAAATCAGTCGGGATGCCCTTCGACCGTCCGGCAGCGCGTTCTACGCCGATCAACCACAAGGACTTGGACCACCGTGACCATCCCCATCGCTTCTTCCACGCTGGCCGGCCTAGCGCGCCGGACGAGACCACTGCTTTCTGGTTGAGTGCTAACATTGTCGGCGGCCTTACCGCTTAGGGTACACAGAAGAGGGTGTATGCTCACAGCGGTCGCCAGTCGCCGGTCAGAATGAAGCTTGCCCAGTAAAACGGATGCCGATAGCGTGCCCGCCTGAGCATCTCCAGCCGGGCGTTGCGCAACGCCGCGCTGCGCCCTTCGCCGCGCTTGAGCCGAGCGTAAAAGCCTGTCATCAAGGCTTTCGTTCCCTGGTCGGAGACCGACCACAAAGACATCACCTGCGTTTGCGCGCCGGCCAAAACAAACGCCCGCCGCATACCATACACGCCGTCGCCCACACGCACCGCGCCGACGCCGGTCTGACAGGCGGAAAGCGTGACCAACTGCGTCCCCCACAGGTCAAGGTTGGCGGCTTCCAACGCCGTCAACACGCTGCCGGAGGCGGACTGATTCGCCCCGGCGAAAAAGAGATACGAGCGCAGCAGCGGGTTTTCGCTTCGCGTCTTCTCAAGATCCATCGCCTGCGGGTGACCCAGCCCGATTGCACGGGTTGGGTCGCTCGGCGCGGCGGTTGTCTCGGAGCGGGCGTCTTCCAGAAACGCGCCGTGGGTGGCAAGGTGCAGAAATCGCGGACGGCGAAGCTCGCGGAGAGCGTCGCCAGTGGCGGCGGCGTGCATCTGTACGGCGGCGTCTGGAAAGAGATTCTGGATGACTTGAGCCTCGGCTTCCGTGCCGGTCAGCGCAACCAGCGGCGGCAAGGTCATCCCAGCCAGACGCACTGCATCGCCGTGGCCGTAGTCCGGGGCGGCGAAGACGACCGGCGGGAGGTCGCTGGGCGTGCTCGCTTCGCGGATGGTCAGCAGGTCGCGCCCGCTGGTCAGGTAGGTGATGTCAAACTGCTCGACGAGGTACTTGCCGCGCGCGTCGCTGAGAGCTTCAAAGGGGACGAGGTTCAGCATGCCGTCGGGCGACAGCAGCAGGCGACGAGCAGGCGACAAAAAGGGGCGCAGCGGCTCGACGGTCAGCGCCGCCAGCCGACGAGCGGCGCGTTTGACGGTCTTGATGGGCGTGACAGGCTTGGCGAGGGCGGCGCGAAGGTCGGCGACAGCTTGGTCAATGGTCGCCGCGTCGCCTAAATCCGCCCACCTGAGCGTGCCGTCCTGCTTGAGCGCATAAGCCGCATAGCGCGCCGGGCGGAGCGTGCCGCGCTCGACATCGGTTGGACGATAGACCACATACTCGACAAGGACCGCGTCAGCGGGAACGGCCTGCGTGACAGCTGCAAGCGTCACCGGGGCGAACCGGGCGCGGTACTGCGCGCTGCGGCGGCTGATTTCCGCTTCAAGGGCGTCCGCCCGCTCGCCGAGGGCCTTGAGTTCGGCGCGATGGGCGTCGGGACCGGCTTGACCTGGGCCACGCTGAGTCAGAACGGAAATTTGCCCTTTGAGCGCCGTGAGGTCGTCCAGAAGCTTGGCGTCTTCGGGCGTCCCACGCTTGCGTAGGACGGCGACGGCATCGGTCATAGCATCGAGCGCGCGGCCTTTGCGCTGAAGAATCACGGTGAGCGCAGCCTGCGCAGCGGCGGCTTCTGTGGGCAGGTACCGGAGGTGGAGGTCAAGGGTGCGGTCAGTTTCTTCTTGCGCGAGCGCCAGGTAGAGAAACTTCTGACGCTCCGAACCGGCGACAAGGTTGCGGCTTAGCTCGCGCTCGCGGGCCGCGTTGGCTTGGATTTGAAAGGCAAGGGCAGCCTTCGGCTCGCCGCGCTGTTGGCTCAAGATAGCAAGGTTGTTGAGGGTCTGAATCACTTCGGGGTGTTCCGGGCCGAAGGCTTTGGTCTGAATATCCAGCGCCTGGTGGAAAAGCTGATCGGCGGCAGCGTAATCCTTTCGCTCGCGGCGCACCCAGCCCAGGCTGCCCAGACTTCGCGCCACTGAGGGATGCGTCGGGCCAAGGGCCTGCTCGGAGACGACGCTCGCCTGCCGGTAAAGCCGTTCCGCTCGCTCAAAGTCGCCACGCAGCCGGAATGTATCAGCCAGATTATTGAGACAAGCGGCGTAGAGCGGATGCCGGCCGCCAAGCGATTTTTCGTAGACGGCGAGGGCGCGCATGAAGGTCGCTTCCGCAGACGAGTAGTCGCGGCGAGCGATAGCGACCAGCCCAAGGTTGGTCAGCAGCGACGCCACATTGGGCGAAGTCGGCCCCAGCGCCTTTTCAAGAATCGCCAGCCCGCGCCGGTAGAGCGGCTCGGCGCGGTCATAGTCGCCGCGCAGACGCAGAACCTCCGCCAGATTGTTGAGGAGAATGGCGACGTTGGGATGCTCCGGGCCAAGCCCCTTCTCAAAAATGCCCAGTGCGCGCTGAAACATCGGCTCGGCGGCCGTGTAGTCGCTTTGCAGCCGTTGAAGCGCACCCAAATTGTTCAGGCTGTAAGCCAACTCCAGCGAGTCAGGACCGCGCGCGGCCTCCCAGCCCGCCACTGCGCGCTGATAAAGGGCGGCGGCCTGCGCGTACCGCCCACGCTCCTGATACAGGCTCGCCAGATTGTTGATGGTCGGCAGCGTGTCTTCGTGATTTGGCCCAAGCGCGGCTTCGTCAACTTGAATTGACCGTTGGTACAGCTGTTCAGCTTCGGCGTAGTCGCCTTTGCGCTGGAGAGTCAGACCAAGATTGTTGAGCGTGAGGGCGACGTGGTGGTGGTTTGGCCCAAGCGTTTTCTCGCGCATGGCGAGCGCACGACGGTACCATGCTTCGGATTGCGCGTAATCTCCTTTGTCGTAATAAATGGCAGCAACCGTCGTCAGGGTGTCAGCTACGAAGGGGTTTTCCGGGCCATAGATGTCTTCCCGGGTCTTGAGGGCTTCCAGCGCCAGCTTGAGGGCCTCATCATACTGTCCCGACTGGCGCAGACGCTCGGCCCTCACGGTTTGCGCGCGCGCCTCCTGCGCCTGCGCCTGTTTTGCAGCAAGCGCTTGCTCGGCGGCGCCCGCCGGTCGCAGCGCCGTCACGCGCAGCGTGTAGCGCCCAACTTTTCCTTGGTATGAAAGCGCGGCAATGACGACTTGATAGACGCCGTCGGACGGGGCGACAAATGCCGCGTCCTCCGGTCCATAGCGACCGTTGGGGCTGTCTTGCTCAAAAACCAACTTGCCTGTCGGGTCAAGAATTTTGACGACAACATCCGCCCCATGTTGCTCGACTGTGACGTGTAGGAAGTCATTCCGGTTGAGCTTGACTTCGTAGGTGTGGACGCCCTCGCTCGGCAGCTCGCGCTCGACGCTGGTTTCCGCCGTCAGGGGCGCGGGCTTGTCGAGTGTTTGCCCAAACAAGGGCGTAACCAATACCAGTCCCAACAGTAAGCGAAGCGTACTGAGTCGTCGCATCGCTACACGCTCCTTGAATTCGGTGAGCTTGCGGAGCGACGGCCGGACGGCGCGGCGGCGTCGCTTACGCGCTAATCGTCTGAAGCACGCCGGTCGGTCGTAGTGCAGTCTGCTGCATAGGCATTGGGTGCGCCGGCGGCGACACGGCTGGCAGCAAAATGGTGAAGCGCGTGCCGACGCCAACCTGACTCGTACACATCAGTCGTCCGTGGTGCGCCTCCACGATGCGGCGGCAGATTTCTAGCCCTAGCCCCGTGCCGTGTTCGCCTTTCGTCGTGAAGAACGGCTCCCAGATGCGCGGCAGAATCTCAGCCGGAATGCCGTGGCCGTTGTCCGTGACGTGAATGGTCGCCATACCCTGCTCCACGCCCAGCGCGACGTTGATTGTCCCAGCGCCCGGCGACGTGGCGTCCACCGCGTTGCGAACCAAGTTAATGAGCACCTGCTCGATTTTGGCTTCGTTGACGATGGCATACGGTTCGGCCAAAGCCTGGAATGTGAGCGTCCGTCGTTTGATTTCTGGGTCCACGCACATCAGCGACAGCAGCCGTTCCAGCAAGGGGCGCAGCGCCTGAAGCTCAAAGGCGTACTGCGCTGGTGAGTTGCGCGCGAAAAGTCGGATTTCTTCAACCAGTTCCAGCGCACGCCGCTGACCATGCAGCGCCAACTCGGTCAACTGCGCCACGTCCGGGTCATGCGGATACTTTAGGCGGATGAGGTCAACGCCGCTGATGAGCGCCAGCCGGTTGCGCAGTTCGTGGGAGATTGAGGCGCACATTTTGCCCATCGTCGCCAGCCGGTCGGCGTGTACAAGCAGTTCCTGGGTGGCGCGTAGCTCGCACACCAAATTGAGGTTATCGAGCATGAGCCCAGCGGTGCGAGCCGTCGCCATGACAAACTCCAAGTCCTCGCCAGTGAAGACCTCTGGGCGTTGTTCGTTCGACAGGTAACACACGCCCCAGAACCGTTTCCCGGAGTTGATCGGCGCAGCAAGCGCGGCGCGTGTGCCCAGCGTCATGCTCTGAGTGGACGCAAACCGTTCGTCCGTTCGCACGTCACCGCTGAGGCAGCCGACACGGTCTTTTTGCACCCGCGCGATGACGCTCTGGTTGGGGCGTCCCTGCCCGCGCGAGCCGACGACTTCCAGTTGACCGGTCTGCGGATTGCCGACCAGCACCACGCCGTAGTCCAGCGGCAGCGCGGCAAACAGCGCCGTGAGCCAGGTTTCAGCCAGCCCTGTCACGCTGGTTTGCGTCATGAGCTGGTGGCTGAGGGCATAGAGCGTACTGAGCCGGCGCAGCGTATCAGCGTTGACGTTGGCGGCCTGACGTACGAGGTCAGGGTTGAGGAAGCGCGCCTGGCGCTCGCTGATCGTCAGCGTTGTTTCGAGAACCACCTCTTCCTCGGTTGCGTCGTCGTCGAAAAGCAGCGACGGTTGGTGGACGCCGACGAAGCGAAACCGCGCCACGGCCGGCTTGGAGATGGCGATGGCGTCGCCGGTCTTCAGCACGACTTCGCGGATGGACTGCCCGTTGACATAGGTGCCGCCGACGCTGTTGAGGTCACGTAAGTAGTAGGTTCCGTCGGGTTGGCGGACAATTTCGGCGTGGTAGCGCGAAACGCCGGCGCTTTTGAGCGCCAGTTGACAATCCGGACTGCGCCCGATGGTGAACTTTTCCGCGTTCAGCGTCCTGCGTTGCGCCCGGCCGTCACTGCTGTACTCGAACAAAAACGCTTCCGTCGCCGCCTCGGCCAAGTACAGCAAGCGGACGCCGCCGGTTTTCCCCAGCGTGATGTCGTCGCCGTCGGCAAGGCGCTTCTCCGTAACCGGCTCGCCGTTGACAAACGTGCCGCTGCTGCTGTTGAGATCACGCAGCAGCAGGCCGCCGTCGTCCGTTTTGATGATTTCCGCGTGATGACGCGAAACGGCCGCGCACCGCAGCGGCAAGTGGTTGCTTCCGTGCCGTCCGAGAGTGAACGGAAAGGTCGTTACGGCGACGGGATAAGGGGGATGGTCGCCGTTGAGAACCCAGAGCGTCGGTGTCGAGGCTGACATCGGCGTTTCCTCCTTTGGCGTGGGTTGTCCAGCCTGGGATTGTCACCGCCAGTCGCCATGAAGCTGAAAGGCGGCCCAGAAAAACGGGTGGCGATACCTGCGTTTGCGCAGCATGGCCAGCTGTGCGGCGCGGAGCGCCTCGGCTGTGGGGCGCTTGTCTTTGAGCAGAGCGCGGTAAAAGTCACCCATCAACTGTGCCGTCGCGCGGTCGCTGATGCTCCACACGCTGACGATGACCTGTGACGCGCCGGCGTACATAAAGCCGCGCGTCAAACCGACTAGACCTTCGCCGCGCATGTACGCGCCCAGACCCGTCCGGCAGGCGCTGAGCACAACCAGTTCCGCCGCCATCGGTAGGTTAAAGATATCCGCCAGCCCGACGGCGCCCTCACGTGAGCGTCCCACTGCGTCAAACCGCGACAGGAGGATGCTTGACAACTCCGGGCGTTCATTGTCCGCCAAACCATGGGAGGCAATGTGCAGGATGCGATACCGGGCGGCGTCGCCGGTCAGCAGCGTGTCGCGGTTGGCGTCGAAGTCCATGACGCACAGGCGCTTGATTTTAGGCAGTTGCGCCATGATGGCGTTGGCTTCAAGGCGGGTGGCGGGCAGGCGTGGAATCGTTGCGCTGGGAACGTTGTCAGGGAGTATGCCGACGTGCTGGGCCGCTTGTTCAAGGCGAGCGCTGGAAACTTTCAGCCCGATCTCACGGGTCGGCGCTTCCTCAGCCGGCGTGGGGGAACGGGTGCCGAGACGCGGGTCGTCAACATCAAACACCGGGTCGGCGATGACGGCCAGTTCGCCTTTCGGAGCGGGACGCTCCACGGTGTGGTGACGTTGCAGGAGGAGGGCGGTCGCCGAAGGCGTGTAAAGGATTTCATGCCGTTCGAGCAGACGGTGGCCAGGTCGGTTAGGATCGGGCAGCGCGGCGAAGGGGACGTAGTGCAACATTTCATCTGGGACGATGACCACGCGCCTACGGTCAAGGGCGGCGGCGAGCGGGGCAAGGACAAGCCGCGCCAAGGCTTCGCCGTCGGCGGTCGGGTCCAGGGTTGGGTTTTGGCAGACCTGCCAAAATAGCCGCGCCGCCCCGTTGACGGCCTCGCGGGAGAGCAACGCAAAGCTTGTCAGTCGGGTCTGCGTCACCACCCAGGCGTAGCTTCGAGTTTCGCCGACGGCGTACACCAGCAGCGCGGTGTCGGGATCGAGAAGTCGCTGTTGGAGTTCGGCGAGAGTAGGAGGCGTTGGTTGAGTCAACGCTGCGTACCGTGGGTGGCGCGTCCGAATGTCCCGCCGGACGCGCTCCAGCGCCTCCGCTACGGCGGCGCTTTCTTCACGCAACGCCCGGCGCTGCTCTTCCGGGGCGTTGCGGACAAGGAGAGTGGTTAGCCGGTCGGTGAGGGCGACCAGTCGTGTCAGAAGATCGCGTTCACGCGCCTGAAGCTCCGGATCAACACCCTGCCGCACTGCAACGCCGGCCTCGGCGAGCAGATCAAGCAGGCTGCGGGCGCGGGCGCGCTCGGCAACCTGCAACGCCTGTACGTCTAGGCCGTCGGCAGGCCGCCGTCGGTGAAGCTGCATGAGGATGTCAATATAGAGGTCGTAGTAGTCCTTGACCGAGGCGAAGTAGGCGCTGCGGAACTCTTGGACGGCGACTTTGGTGCGCAAGGATTCGACGACGGCGATGGCCTGTTCAATGCGGGCGCGGGCGGCGTCCAAATCGTCCGCGTCGCGCCGAGCGACAGCAAGGCGGTAGAGCATGGTAGCTTCGCCGCTACGGTCGCCGACAGCCTGGAACAGCGCCAGCGCCTGCTCAAAGGCGGTTTCAGCCGCCCGGTGATCGCCCATCCGCCGGCGGGTTTGCCCGAGCGACGCCAAGGTGACGCCTTCGCCGCGCCGGTCGCCGGTTTCCCGCCGGAGCGTTAGGGCTTGCTCAAAGCGGCGGAGGCCATCCTCAAGTTGGTTTTGAGCAACGGCGATGTTCCCTAGGCCGGTCAGCGTATAGGCCTCGCCACGCCGGTCGCCGACCTCACGGCGCAACGGCAAGGCTTCTTCAAGCGCGCGGCGTGCTTTTTCAAAATCACGCTGCCTATAGTAGATGCGCGCCAAGTTGGTCAGCGCGACGGCCAGCGAGCGGCGATCATCGAGTTGGCGATAAAGGCTGACGGCGCGTTCGATGCGCTCGCGGGCGCGCGCTGGCAAACCGAGCGACTCATAAACCAAACCCTGATTATTGAGGGCGTCAGCTTCGCAGTCGGCGGCGCCGGCTTGGCGGGCAAGGCCGACGGCCTGCTCTAGCAGGTCAAGGGCTTCCTGTTTTTCGCCCAAGATGTCAAGCGTGTAGCCCAGATTGGTCAGAAACGTCGCTTTGGCTCCGAGGTCTTCAGCGGCGTCAGCCATCAGAATGGCTTGGCGGTAATAGTCCACTGCGCGCCGTTTTTCGCCGGCGTTGTCGTAGGCGCGTGCTAGATTGTTGAACAGCTGAGCCATCGCGTAAGCGTCACCTAAGGCTTGGCGTGTGGGAAGGGCGCGTTCGTAGCACGCGATGGCGCGCTGGGTTTCGCCGAGGCCGTCGTAGATGAGTCCTAGACTGACGAGCGTTTCGGCTGTGCCGTCGGCGTCTTTCGCCGCCTCATAGTCGGCCAACGCCTGCTGAAGCCGCTCAAGCGCCGCCTGAAGATTTTCCTTGGTTTGCTTCCGCCGGAGTCGCTGCGCCGCTTGAAAAGCTTCAAATGCGGCAGCCCGGCGGCGATCCAGCTCGGTCGCTGAGCGTAGGACTTCAAGGTTGACGAAGAATCGTCCGGCTTGGCCGACGCTGGCCGGTGTGATGGTGATGATGTATTCGGCGGGCGTTTCCGTAAACAGCGGCACAGGTCGTGCGCGGGTTTTGCCCTCCCACCCGAAAACAGGGTCGTAAAGGGGTTCCCGCTCGCGCTGGACGGCGATCCGGAGCTTGACGCTGACTTGTCCGATGTTGACGCAGGCGAACTCGCCGGCGGCGAGCGCAAGGCGAAAGCGGCGGGTTTCCTGTCCGCCGATGTCGCCTTCGATGGCGACGCCAGGGCGCAGTGGCGTTGTCGCTTCGGCCGACTGTCCGCGCGCAGCGGCGGTAAGCAGTAACCACGTCATGCACAAGACGACTGACGAGGACCAAACGCGCATGGCGATTTCTCCAACGCGGGAGGAAGGATTGGGAATGGATGAGTCGTGTTTCAGAATAAAACGCGACAAACGAGGCTACGCCGTATCATCCGGGTGGGCGGTAAAGAAGCGCGCCAGCGCGGCGGCTTGCCCGTAGTGTTCGGCGGCGAGCGCAAGGCGCTCGATGAGGAGTGCGCCGATGGTGGTTTGCCGTGGGTTGGGCAGGTACACGACCTTCGTCAGGTCGGCGTCGGTGAGGACGGCTTCCAATTTTGACGTGAGACTGATAACGTCATCGAGGTAGGCTTGGAGGCGGGGTGGGGTAGCAAGGGTTTCGCGCATTGTCCATTCAGCGGGATAGTCCCAGTAGTTGGACAGCAGACCGTTGATGACGTACTCCATACCGCCGGCCATGGCGATCAGCCACTCGCCGCACGACCGGTTGTTGATATCGTGGTGTGGGAGCGGTAAACGCTGGTAGAGCGCCGTAGCGGGGAGCTCGTCCAGAACGGCGCGGCCGGCAGTGAGGAGTCGCTTGTACTCTTGTATTAGGCTCCGTAGTATCGGCATCGGTTGCTCCAAGCTGCGGGGAAATGTCCGCGCCGCCGCTGATTCCGTCGGGTCACTTGGCGTCGCTGCGAACGGAGCGCTGGCGGGTCGGCGCGGTTTTCACAGGGTTGTTGTCTCCGGCGCATACGCATGCTCAAACAGCTCTACATTGAGAACATCGCGGTCGTGCAGCGGCAGCGCGTGACGTTCGACGCCGGGTTGACCATCGTAACGGGTGAAACCGGAGCCGGGAAGTCACTAATTGTGGACGCGCTGGCGCTGGCCGTGGGAGGGCGGGTGACAGCCGATATCATTCGGGCGGGCGAGACGCGGGCGGTCGTTGAAGCGCTGTTTGACTGTCCCGATCACCCAGAGGTAATGCGCCTCCTAGCCGAGGCGGAACTGGAAGTGGGAAATGAGTTGCTGATTCGCCGTGAAGTGTCGGCAAGCGGGAAGGGACGGGTTTTCATCAACGACCAACTGTGTCCACTGGCGACAGTGCGGGCACTGCGGCCGTACCTAGTGGACATTCATGGGCAGGGTGACCAACAAACGCTCATTGAGCCGTCGGCGCACGCCAGGGTGCTGGATGCGTTCGGGCGACATCTGCCGCTTGCAGACGCCACGGCGGAAGCCTTCACCACGTGGCGGACAGCGCAGCAGGCGCTGGAGCGCTTCCAGCACGAGGAAGCCGACCGGTTGCAACGGTTGGAGTTGCTGACCTTCCAACGGGACGAGTTGGAGCGCGTTGCACCGCGCGCCGGCGAGGATGAGGAACTGCGCGTGGAACGAAGGCGGCTGGCGAACGCGGAACGTTTGGCGGCGACGGCGGCGGCGGCTTATGACCTGCTGTATGAGCGGGAAGCGTCCGCGCTGACGCTCATCGTACAGGCGTTGCGGCGGGTAGGAGAGTTGGCGGACGCCGATCCGACGTTGGCCGAGGCGGCGGCGACGCTTGAGTCCACACGGTACAGCATCGAGGAAGTCGCCTTGACATTGCGGGACTACGCCAGCGCAGTTGTGGTGTCCCCAGAGCGATTGCGCGAAGTGGAAGCCCGCTTGGATGACTTGGATCGGCTCAAGCGTAAGTACGGCGGAACGCTGGAGGGCGTCCTTGCGACGTGGGAGCGAATTCGGGCGGAACTGTCCGCCGTTGAAAACAGCGACGCGGAACGCCAGCGGCTGACGGCGGCTGTAGAAGAAGCGGCGGCGCAGTACCGCCGGTTGGCGTTGGCATTGCGCGCCGCCCGCCGTGCGACGGCGCAGGCGTTCGAGGCGGCATTGATGAAGGAGTTGCAGGCGTTGGCGTTAGCGCCGGCACGGCTGGTGGTGGCGTTTGACGAGCGCGACCCTGCTGATTCGAGGACGTGGGCGGCGTCGGGTTTGGAAGACGTCGAGTTTTTGTTCACCTCGAATCCGGGCGAGCCGCCGCGTCCACTGGCGAAGGTTGCTTCGGGCGGCGAGTTGGCGCGGGTCATGCTAGGCGTCAAATCTATCCTTGCGCCGACGGATATTCCGCGTACGATGGTGTTTGACGAGGTGGATGTCGGCGTCAGCGGGCGCGTGGCGGAAGCGGTCGGCGTACGGCTGCGGCGACTGGCCGAGCGGCAGCAGGTGCTCTGTGTGACGCATCAGGCGCAGGTGGCGCGGTTTGCAACAACGCACCTGCGGGTGGAAAAAGCGGTGGTGAACGGCCGAACGCAGACAGCGATTACGTCGCTGGACGCGGCGGAGCGGGTGGAGGAGTTGGCGCGGATTCTGGGCGGGTCGGTTGTGACGGAGGCGGCGCGACAGGCGGCGCGCGACCTGCTGACACGGAATGGGTTGGTCGGCGCGCCGACATCTGAGCTTAGTGATTGATTTCAAGGCTTTTATCGTGACAACTTTGATCCTAAATCCCACTTGCGGAGGAAACGGTCTATGGAACGAGAAATGAAAATTCGGGGGCTGATGATTGACCCGGCGGCGAATACACCGATTGTCGTCCTCAAGGAAGTGGACGGCGACCAGTTGCTGCCCATCTGGGTCGGGCCGTTTGAAGCCAACGCCATCGCGTTTGAGATTGAAAAGATGGCCCCGCCGCGTCCGATGACGCATGACCTGCTGCGCAACCTCATCCTGCAAATGGACGGGCGTGTGCGGCGGGTGGTCGTGACGGAGTTGCGCAACAACACCTTCTTCGCTGTCATCGAGTTGGAGATCGCCGGCAAGATGATCTTCCTCGACGCCCGGCCGAGCGACGCCATTGCGCTAGCCCTGCGGGTGGACGCGCCGATTTTCGTGCATGAGTCCGTCCTCGAAAGCTCCTCGTCGGTCATCGTGGAGCGCACGGAGGAAGAGACGACCGAAAAGGACGATGAAATGGAGTTTGATTGGCCCGAGGAGATTGACGAGTCCGACATTGGGCGCGGCTGACGCCGCGTTCGCCGGACGCCTCCGACATCGGTTTTGAGCCTTCGGGGTTGAGCAAGGGAAAGCCATGGGGATGGAAAACGGGCATCATCCGCGACGCTCAGACACCTGTCTTGTCATTACGGTCGCCAATCAAAAGGGCGGCGTCGGTAAGACGACCACCGCCATCAACTTGGCGGCCGGGTTGGCGCTGCGCGGACGACGGACGCTGCTGCTTGACCTTGACCCACAGGCGAACAGCACGTTGTCCTATCTGCCGTATGAGGCCGCCGGACTCTCAGCCTATGACTTCCTAATGGATGTCAAGCTAGACCCCCTGACGATTGTGCAGCCGACGCCGGTGCCGGGGCTGGACATTCTTCCGGCGCGCATCAGCTTAGCGAAGCTGGAGTCGCGGCTGGTGGGCGAGTTCGACGCGCCCTATCGTCTCAAGGACCGGCTAGAGCCGCTGCGGCGCACGTACGACATCATTGTGATTGATACACCGCCGACGCTGGGGCTGATTACGGTCAACGCGCTGGTGGCCGCTTCGCATGTTCTGATTCCGATTCAGTCGTCCTACTTCGCCATGGAAGGCACGGACGATCTGCTGGAAACGATTGAGAAGGTCAAGGCGCGTCCAAATCCCAACCTGCAAGTGCTGGGCGTCGTCATCACGCTGCATGACAAACGCACCGCCCTAGCGCGGGATATTCACCGGCAGATTTGTGAGGTCTTCGGCGACAAGGTGTTTGAGACGGTAATTTCCAAGTCGGTGCGGCTGGAGGAAAGCCCGGCGTACCGTGAATCCATTTTTACCTTTGCGCCTCAGTCGAGCGGCGCGCTTGAGTATGCCAAGCTTTGCGAGGAGGTGTTGCGTCGTGTCTAAGCGCGGACTGCCGTCCACGGTGCGCATGCGCCATGAATCGCACTATGTTGAAGAACTCTGGATGCGTACAGGCGCGCCTGTCGGGCGCATGATTCCGATTGACCGTCTAGAGCCGAACCCGAATCAGCCGCGCATCGAGTTCGGCGATTTAGAGGAACTCACCAACTCGATTCGGGAAAAGGGCGTGTTGGAGCCGCTGCTGGTGCGGCCGGCGGAGGTCGGCGGGCGCTTTATGATCATTTCCGGCGAGCGGCGCTACCGGGCGAGCTTGCTGGCCGGATTGCGCGAGTTGCCCTGCATCGAGATGAACGTGGACGACCGCGCCGTGGCGGAGATCGCGCTCATCGAGAACCTCCAGCGCAAGGACTTGACGCCGTTTGAAGAAGCTGAGGGGCTGACGGCGCTGGTGGAGCGGTTCAACTACACACATGAGGAGATAGCGCGCAAGCTGGGCAAGTCCCGCTCCAGCATTACGGAGTCACTGGCGATTGGGAGCCTGTCGCCGGAAATCCGTGAGCTGTGCCGGCAGGCCGGTATCACGTCCAAATCAACGCTGCTGCAAATTGTGCGGCGACCTTCGGACGAAGAGCGGCGGGCGCTGATTGCCCGTATTCGGCGACTGGGGCTGACGCGCGACGCTGTCAGACGGGCGACAAAGCCGGCGAAGCGCGCACAGCCATTCAAGTTTCACTTTCAGGAGCCATCGCGGGCGTTCACGCTCGACCTGAAGTTTCGCAAGTCTGACGTGGACAGGGCGCAGGTCGTCGCGGCGCTCAAAAAGGTGATCGCGGCGCTTGAAGAGGAATTGGCGGCCGGAGACGCCGGGCCGTAGGTTTCATTTAGCTTGTTTGGCGCGCGCCAACAAGGCCTTACGTTGCTGGCGGGCAAGCCAGCGGGCAAAGCGATCCAGGTAGGGAAACAATGGACGCATGAGCCGCGCTCGATAGCTGGTGTCGTGTTCGCGCAGCGTTTCAAGCCCCTTGCGCACGTACTCCCGAATGAGCGGCTCATAGTCGGTTTTCTTGCGTCCGCGCGTGAAGTTGAGATGATAATGCTGACCCATCAGCGCCAGCAGGGCGTAGGTTAGGTTGGCGCGCAACGTCCGGCGGGCGACGAAGCGTTTCCACCAACCCTTATGTTCCAGAAACGGCTCCAACGCAATCTCGAACCACGGGCCGGAGGTTGGCGTCTTGGGGTGGTAAAGGACAGGTAGCTTATTGCGTTGTTCGGCCGGGACGTGGGGATCCTGAATGCGATCCACAAAGACGACGCGGACGATGCCGGCCGTGTGGTTGCGCGGCATGGCGGCGAACGTCGTTTGCACGAGTTCTTCTAGGTTGAGGTTGGTTTTGTAGGTGGCGCGGTTTTCGATCTTCATAGTTTGATGTTTCGGGGCGTAACGCACGAGCCGGCCGGGCGTTGTTTCGGCGCGGCAATGACGCCAGCGTGCGCGCCCCAAACAGTTACAGTAAATCGCAAATCAGCGGACAAGGGCAACCACGCCAAGGCGACGAAAAAGGAACTGACTGGTATGGCGCGAGATGTCATTACGGAGTTTCTAACGTACTTGCGAGTAGAGCGTGGTCTAGCGGCGAACACCTTAGAAGCCTACGGGCGCGATTTGGCAAAGCTGGCGCGGTTCGCCGCTGAGCGCCAGAAGGATGTTCTCACGCTGGAGCGAACGGACTTGGCGGCGTTTGTCGAGGCGCTGTTTACGGCGGGGCTAGACGCCCGTTCAGTCGAGCGGGCGCTGGTGGTTGTGCGCAACTTCTACAAGTTTTTGGTGTTGGACGGCCACCGACGCACTGACCCGACGGTGACACTGGCGCAGCCGAAAAGTTGGCAGACGCTGCCAAAGTTTTTGACGCCGGAGGAAATTGAAAAACTGCTTCAACAGCCAGACATCACCACCGAGGCCGGTGCGCGCGACCGGGCCATTTTGGAACTGCTCTATGCGACAGGATTGCGCGTATCGGAGTTGTGCAGTCTCAAAATTGGCGACGTGAACCGCGATGTCGGCTACTTGGTGTGTCTCGGCAAGGGAAGCAAGGAGCGCCAAGTGCCGATTGGACGGTCGGCGCTGGCCGCGCTAAACCGTTATCTTCAGTTCCGCGCCGCACGGCGGGACGCCCAAGACCACCGGTACTTGTTTGTGACGGCGCGCGGTCGCCCACTCACCCGCCAAACGTGCTGGAAACTGGTGTCGGAGTACGGCCGGCAGGCCGGACTAGGCACAGTAACGCCCCACATGATCCGGCATACCTTCGCGACGCACCTCCTGGAGCATGGCGCAGACCTGCGCTCCGTCCAGATGCTTCTCGGCCACGCGGATTTGGCGACGACCCAGATTTACACCCACGTCACCTCAGAGCGGCTGCGGGAAACCTACCGGAAGTTTCATCCCCGTTCGTAGCCACTCTGCGGTAGCGGCGACGCCGTCTACATGACGGCGCTCACTGGCTCAGCCAGCGAGCTATTGTCCCCGCGACAGCAAGTGAGAAATATAAACGATGCCAAACAGCGTGCCGACCGTGAGAATGAAAAAGCAGATAACGGAAATAATTTGACCGATGACGTTCCACATACCGCGGAGCCTCGTCTTGCGGCTAGTGATTCGGTGGACGCATGGCTAATGTACTGTGTTTTCTGGTGCGTCACAACTTTGATCCTGACGGGAACAGCGACTCATGCAGACACTGATTTTGGCCGGCGGCAAGGGAACGCGCCTGCGCCCGCTGACGCTGCACACCCCAAAGCCAATTGTCCCGATTGCGAATCGGCCCTTCTTGTACTACCAGCTTGATTTGCTGCGTCCGCTGGATGTGGACGGCGCAATGGAGGTGCTGCTGAGCTTGTCCTATCAGCCGCGCAAGATCGAGGCGGCGTTGGTTCACGAAGAACTGGGCGGGATCACCGTTCGTCCGATTGTGGAGCGCCAACCACTAGGAACGGCCGGCGCAATGCGCCATGTTCGGTCGCAGGTGCGGGGAACGCTGCTCGTGCTCAACGGCGATATTCTAACGGATATTGATCTGCGGCCGGTGCTGGAACGTCACCGGATGCGGCGGGCCGCCGCGACGCTTGTGTTGGTCAACGTGGACGACACGCGCGCCTACGGGGTGGTGGAGTTGGACGCCGAAGGACGGATTCGGGCGTTCTATGAGAAGCCGGAGCCGGGTATCACCAATGCTAAATCAATCAACGCAGGCATTTACTTACTTGAACCTGAAGTCTTGGATTTGATTCCGAGCGATTGTGAGTATTCGTTTGAGTACGATTTGTTTCCACGCTTGCTGGCGTCAGGCTTGCCGCTATACGGCGAGATTACCGAGGCGTACTGGTTGGATATCGGGACGCCGGAGCGCTATCGCCGCGCCAACGCAGATGTTTTAGCTGGGAAGCTCCGGCGCTATCCGCCGGAGTCATCGCCGATGTTGACAGCCGACGGCTCGGTAGTGGACGCCGGAGCAACGCTCAAGGCCGGGGTGTCGGTGATCCGTTCAGTTATTGGGGCAAACTGCTATTTGGAGGAAGGCGTGCAGGTGGTGGACAGCGTCGTGTTGTCCGGTTCGCGTCTGGCGGAGGGGGCGGTGGTGTTCGGTTCAGTGCTGGGGCGAGGCGTCCACGTCGGCGCCAACAGTGTGCTGCACAACGTCGTGTTAGGTGATAAGTCAGTCGTCACCGACTTCTCACGCCTTGGGTGACGGCGGCCCAGTCGCCGTTAGGCGGGCGAGGGTGAACCGTCCTGCTTCGCCGAGCAGCGTTAGGGTATAGGCGGATGACTGCAACATTGCCAGCCGCGCTTTTGGAACGACAACCAGCAGGGTGCGGCGTTCGGCGACAGCGGCGGCAACGGCTGCTTGGTTGGGAAGATGATACGGCTCACGAGTGGCGTCACAGCAAGTTGTATACGCTGGGTTATAAAACACAGGTGCGTACTCGCGGCAGCCGAAGAAGGCGACGATTTCACCGGGCTGGGCGGCACGGTCAATCGCAGCGCTGAGGCCCTTAGTAGAAAACTTTGCTTCAAGCGCCGGAAAGGATGTTGTGAGCCATAGGACAAGGAGCAACGTCCCGCCGGACAGACGAAGTAGGGCGTCAGACGGTTGCGCCGCGTACACAGCGCTGACGCCCAAGCCAGCGACAAGCAACCCTCCGGCGAAAAGTTCTATAAAGCTCAAAGTTTTTTCCATCAGACTTTTATCAATGAAAATCTGAAGTCCGATATACAGTCCAACTTGTCCCAATCCGGCGACGCCAAGCCACAGCGTGCGCATTCGCGCTGACAGACTCCAAAAGCCATAGGCCGCAAGGATGGCGGCGAAGGGGATGGCCGGTAGGACGTAGCCGGGAAGCTTCGACCCTGAAAAACTGAAAAAAAGGATCGGGAAGGTAAAAGCGCACAGAGCAAGCCAAATCAAGCTTTGGGGCGCTTCACTTAAAGCGTTTTCTAATTTGTTTGGCCGCCACAGACGCCGAAGGCTACGATACAGGCCCGCCAACAGGAATGGCGTCCAAGGGAGAACGCCCAGTAGAACGATTGGCGCGTAGTAGTACGCTGGGCCGGGATGCCGGAATCGGTTGGAGGTAAAGCGCTGAAAGTGGTGGGCGATGAAAAATTCCTCAACGAACGCCCAACCATGTTGGGCCATGACAGGGATATACCAAATACCCGCCACAGCCGCCGTGATGAACAAACCGGTCAGGGGGCGCAGAGTACGGAGGAAAAAAGCCGGCTGTCGCCGTACATCCGGCACAACCAGCGCGTAAAGCAAAATGCTGCCGACAGGTAGTACTAAGCCAACTAAACCCTTGGCGAGCAACCCGATGCCAAGAAAAACATAAAATAACACACGAGCAAAGTCCACCGTCATTCTCCATCCGGACTGCACCGCTTCAAAGCTCAGATGAAACATGAGCAATGAGATCGTAACAGCAAATGTAAGAAGGGCTTCAAATGTAGCAGCCCGTGCGAAAGCCAGCATGAGGGGGCTGGTTGTCGCTATCAGGGCGGCCGACCAACCGAGATGAGCAGGTCGGAGCGCGCTCAACGCCAGAACGGTTAGTGTGGCGGCAACAGCCGACGGCAGGCGCACCGCCCACTCGTTGACGCCGATGAGGTGATAGCCGAGGCCAATCAGCCAGTAAAGAAGCGCCGGCTTTTCAAACCATGGCGTTTTACCGAGCGTTGGCGTGATCCACTCGCCCTGCGTCCACATTTCACGGGCGACGCGCGCGTAGCGGGGTTCATCAGGGCCAAGCAAACCAAGATCGCCTAACCGCCAGAAAAAGGCGACGCCGCAGGCCAACACAAGAAGCACAGACAAGCTGGTTGCGATCCGGCGCATAGGTGCGGAGGAATCCGCCATAGCCGAAGATTGCTTACGAAGGTTGATTGAACAACTGCCTCAGGTGAGAGGCTGAAAGCGTGACGTGTATTGACGGCTCAGGCGGAAGCGACGGGCGTTTGGAAGTCGAGCAGAGGTAGGCGCTCAGTGTTTTCAGACGCTTCTGGCGGTAAGGCTTCACATCGCCGTTAGGGTGAAGAATGCGAGTCGTTTCTAGCATCCCTCACCCTTCTCCGATCTACTTCGGCCGCGTCTTCACATCGGCCCAAAAAACAGCTCGATGCGGGGCAGGTGAACCTCAAAGCAAAAGTCTAGCGGCTCAAACTGACAGGCTCCCTGTGGCGTCGCTGGGCCAAGCGTCGGTGTGACGACGAGCGACTGTTTGTCCCGCACAAGCGTCACCTTGATCTCGCCGGCTTCGGCGCGGCGCAACTCACGGGCTAAGTCGCGGCTATCCCGAATCGGACGGTCGCCAATCTTTACTAGGCAGTCACCGGCGCGAATACCGGCTTTCTCAGCCGGGGAACCGGGAATAACTTCCGTCACAAGGACGCCTTCCGTAACACCGAAGTAACGTGCAAGCTGTTCAGACAGCGTTTGCGTCCGAACGCCAAGCCGCCCCCGATCGCTGAACACCATCGCCAGAGCGCCGCCTTTGATTTCGGCGCGGCGCTGTTCGCCAAGACGCCGCATTTGCTCCGCCATCTCGCGCACTCGCTCGGCTTGCTCACGGAATTGCTCCACTTGTTCGCGGCAGGCTTCCGGGTCAATCGTGATCCCAAACGGCCCGTCCGGCAGAGCCAGCACGCTGACGCGCGGCTTTTCCGGCACGACCGTGAGTGTGAGCCGTTGTTTGTCGCGGACAACGCCGAGCGTCATTGCTTGTCCGGGCGTTTGCTTGCGGAGCAGGTCGCGGAAGTGCTCGCCGTTGACAACCGCCTGCCCGTTGATGGACACCACCACGTCGCCGCGTTTCAGCCCAGCCCGATCAGCTGGGCTACCTTCGACGACTTTTACTAAATACACTCCTTGGGGAGGCGACACGCCAAGCTCAGCGGCACGTTGCTCGGAAAGTGTCTGGGGAAAGACGCCCAGATAGACAGTGGGACGGCGGAACATGGTTTCGGCGTCGCTGGCCGCTGTAGCGGGTGGCTGTTGTACGTCGGGCAAACCGGTGCGTGGTTGTTCGGCGGCGAAGGCGGCCGCAGCCAAGTAAAGCGGAAGAACCGTCGTGCCAACAAAGCCAGTCCACCGTTTACGAAGCGTCGGACAACAACGTTGTGCCATCGGTTTCATAAGGTTGGCCTCACCAGAAAAAGTCACGGCCGCGAAAACATTCGTCGCATGAGACGACGGCGGCCGGGGTTTGACTCGGTTGCCCAAGACGATGGGCGACGCAGAAAGTTCCCGTGATTTTTGGGCGCGCAAGCCAGGGAAAGTATTCGGCGCAGAGCACGGACGCTCTGCGCCGAACCGTGTGAACAAGGCTACTTGGGCTGTGTTTCTCCCTTCACTTTAGCGAAATCGCCGGCTTTGAAGCGGCTCATCTTGTCGTAGCTGATGTACTTGGCGAACGCCGCCGACACCTGCTCCGGCGTCAGGGCCTTGATCTTCGCCTCAAAATCAGCCTCCCACGTCAGTCGCCGCCCAAGGTAGCGATAGTTGACTAATCCCGGCGCCAGTTCCCGATCCTGCGCCCGCGCCACCTGCCGCTCTTGGAGATAGCCGGCCTTAGCCACTTCGACTTCTTTTAGTGTGAATCCTTCCCGCACGGCCCGCTCGACCTCTTCCTTGAAAGCTGCCTCAAGCCGCGCCAGATTCTGGGGCGCGTAGATGGCGAACACGACAAACGCTCCGCTGCGATCGAGTGAACTCACCTGCAACTGTGCGCCGACGCCATAGCTGATGCCTTCCGTTTGGCGAATGCGCACTGCTAAACGGGAGTTGAGGAAGCCGCCGCCGAAAATGTAGCTGGCTAGAACCAGGGCCGGGTAGTCTGGATCGTCGTCGCGGATTTCCAGCGGCTGCCCGGCGACAAAGAAGGCGTTTGCCTTGTCGGGCGTTTCAAACGTTTCATCCACCGGCGGGACGGCCTGAAAAGGGGTTTCAATCCGAACAAAGGGCGTTTTGGCCTTCCAGTCGCCGAACAACTCGTTGCCAAGCTTTTCAATCTCGGCTGCGTCAAAATCGCCGACGACGGCAAGCTGAGCGTTGGAAACGCCGTAGAACGTCTCGTAGAAACGTTTGACGTCTGCCAACGTCACAGCTTTGATCCGTGCGATTTCCTCATCGGGCAGCGGCGTGTAGCGCACGTCGTCCTTCGGGTAGGGCGCAATATGGCGTCGGAAGGCAACCAACGCCACGTTCTGCGGCTCGCGGCGGTTTTGTTCGATACGGGCGATGGTTTGCTGCTTGAGTTGCTCAAACTCGCTTTCTGGGAATGACGGCTCGCGCAGGATTTCCGCACCAAGCCGCATGACGGCAGGCAGGTTTTCGCGCGTCGTTGTCACGTAGAAGTTGACGCTTGTGGCGTCGCCGGACACGCCGCCCTGCGCCTTCAAGCGGTCAAACTCATCTGCAATCTGTTGGCGGGTTTTCTTCTTTGTGCCACGCGACAGCAGTTGCGCTGTAAGAGCTCCGGCCGCCGCCTGATTGCGCAGCGCCTGCGCGTTCCCAAGCCGGAGCTTCATCGCCAGCGTAACGGTGTTGCCGCGCGTCTTTTTCGGTAGCAGCACCATCTGTAAGCCGCCCCGTGGCGCAGGATAGATGGAGCGCGCCTCGATGTTTTCCGGCGTCGGATCAAACGTTTCCCCCGCCGCAACCGTGACATCGCTCTTGTAGTCTTTCACAAGCGCCGCTACGTCGGGCGTCGGCGGAATTTCCGCGCGGTCAGGCTTTTCCGTCGGAATGAACAGGCCCACCGTCCGGTTGTCAGGCTTGAGATAAGCTTTGGCGACACGCCGCACGTCCTCTACCGTGACTTGCTTGAGCCGGTCGCGGTTGAGGAAAAACAGTCGCCAGTCGCCCGCGCCAATCCATTCACTGAGTTCCAAGCCCAACCGTTCCGAGTTGTTGAGCGTTTGCTCGATGTCGGCAAGGTACTGCCGTCGGATGCGCTCCACTTCTTCGGCCGTCGGCGGCTTGGCCCCGGCAGTTTCCTCAATCGTCGTCAGAAAAATTTTGCGGACAGCCTCGATGTCGGACGCCATCGGCAGCACGGCGGCGAAGTTGACGAGGCCTGGCTCTTTGGTATCGAAGCTGAAGCCCTGCACGAACGCCGCTTTCAAAACTGGATCCTTGGCTTCCACCAGCGCCTTGTGCAGCCGCCCGGAAGGCGTGTCTCCGATGACGCCGGCCAAAATCTGTACCGCCGGTTTGTCAGGATGCGCCGCCGCCGGCACGTGGTAGCACGCCATAACGACTTTGGTATCCCCAACGCGCCGAACGATGACCTGCCGTTCGCCGTCCTGCGTCGGGTCAAGTGTGTAGGTCGGCTCCAATACGCGCGTTGGCCTTGGGATCGGACCAAAGTATTCGTGAATCATCTTGAGGGTTTTTTCCTCATCAAACTTGCCGGCCACGAGCAGGACGGCGTTATCCGGCTGGTAGTACTTGCGGTAAAACGCCCGGAGGCGCTCAATCGGCACATTCTCGATGTCGGCGCGCGCGCCAATCGTGGACTTGCCGTAGTTATGCCAGTCGTAGGCCGCCGCGTGCATCCGCTGGAGTAGTACGCGGTACGGGCTGTTTTCACCCGCCTCAAACTCGTTGCGCACGACGGTCATTTCTGAATCGAGGTCTTTTTTGGCGATAAAACTGTTCACCATCCGGTCGGCTTCCAGATCAAGCGCCCACCGGAGGTTGTCTTCCGTCGCCTGAAAGGTCTCGAAGTAGTTCGTACGGTCAAACCACGTCGTGCCGTTCGGGCGCGCGCCCCGCTCGGAAAGCTCCTTGGGGATGTCCGGATGGCGCGGCGTGCCCTTAAACACAAGGTGTTCCAGCAGGTGCGCCATGCCGGTCTCGCCGTAGTTTTCATGCCGCGAGCCGACCAAGTAGGTGATGTTGACGGTGATGGTTTGCTTGGACTGATCCGGGAAAAGCAACACGCGAAGACCGTTTTCAAGCCGATACTCCGTGATGCCTTCCACACTGGCGACGCGCGTGACGCCGGGCGGCAGCGCCACCCTGGTCGCCGGCGTGTCGGCCTTGGCGGTGACGATGAGCAACGGGTTGGGTAGGCATAACGCGGCGGCCAACGCAGCGCCGGTTAGCCTGCGGAGGCAGGCAAGCTTCATCGGGCAAAATACCTCGAAAGGCGAAATTGAGAATGACAACAGTCGCATGAACGCAGCGAACAATGGAAAGTTTCGTCCGGGGCAAGGGGGACCGCCCAGCGATTTTGGACGTTGCTCGTACGCGGCGTTACAGAATGAGCATCGCGTCGCCGTAGCTGTAAAAGCGATACTCGGCGGCGACAGCGTGCCGGTAAGCGTCCATCACCGGTGTATAGCCTGCAAATGCGACGACCAGCGCCAGCAGCGACGACTGCGGCAAATGGAAGTTGGTCATGAGGCCGTCAAGCACATGGAAGCAAAAGCCGGGCACGATGGTCAAATCCGTCATGCCCTGTCCGGCGACGATTTCCACGCCGTCTTTGGTAACGCGCGCGACGGTTTCGAGCGTCCGCGTGGATGTCGTCCCAACAGCGATGACGCGCCGCCCTTCACGCTTGGCCGCCGTGACGCGCCGGGCAGTTTCCTCCGGCACCATGTAAACTTCCGGCTCGACGCGGTGCGCCGCCAAGTTCTCCGTACGGACAGGCTGAAATGTGCCGTAGCCAACGTGCAGCGTCAGCTTGACGATTTCGACGCCTTGGGCGGCGAGCGTCGCCAGCAGTTCCGGCGTGAAGTGTAGGCCGGCGGTCGGCGCAGCGATGGAACCCGGCGCGGCGGCGTAAACCGTCTGGTAGCGTTCGCGGTCGGCGGGGTTGTCCTGCTCGCGCGCAATGTAGGGCGGCAGCGGCGTACGTCCAATCTCGTCGAGGAGGGCGAAAAAGTCGCCTACGTCTTCAAACGCGATGGTTCTTTGCCCGTCTTCGGTACGCCCCGTGACGAGCCCACGCAACAACCCGTCGCCGAAAACAAGCCGATCGCCGACGCGGACGCGCCGGCCCGGTTTGACGAGCGCCGTCCAGACGCCGGGCGATTGTTCCCGCACCAGCAAAACCTCAACCGTAGCGCCGCTTGGTTCACGGCGTCCGATGAGCCGCGCTGGAAAGACGCGCGTGTCGTTGAGAACGAGAACATCGCCGCTGCGCAGGAATTCCGGCAGGTTGTACACGTAGGCGTCCCGGCGCGCGCCCGTGCGACGGTCGAGGACAAGCAATCGGGCGTGATCGCGTCGTTCGCACGGTTGTTGGGCGATAAGGTGAGGCGGCAGATCGTAGTAAAGGTCGGAGAGGCGGATGGTCACGGTGGATTGAGCGGTGTTGCCCTTTCGTGGAAAGCTTACGGCGCATGGAACGCGCTTTGTGCGTTCATTGCTGAAATTTCAGCCGGACGCAACCCGAAATGCCCAAGGAAAAGACGATTTTCGCCTGTCAGCAGTGCGGCTACCAGAGCCGCAAATGGCTTGGCCGCTGTCCTGACTGCGGAGCGTGGAACTCGTTTGTCGAAGAGCGCGAGGAAAAGACGGTTTCAGCGGCGGCGCTGGCGCGTGGGTTAGGCGGTTCAAAAGCAAGCGCGAAGCTGGCGGCGAAAATTGCGCCGACGCTCTATGCGCAGGTGCCGAGCCAAGATGACTTGCGTCTTTCGTCTGGAATAGCCGAACTTGACCGCGTGTTGGGCGGCGGCATTGTGCCAGGCAGCCTCCTGCTTATTGGCGGCGATCCAGGCATCGGCAAATCCACGCTGCTGCTGCAAATGGCCGCCGGACTGAGTTGTCGGGGCGAGCGGGTGTTGTACGTCAGCGGCGAGGAATCTGAACGGCAAATCAAGTTGCGCGGCGACCGGCTCGGCTTGCGCCCCGGCGATTTGCACCTGTTGCCGGAAACCTGCTTGGAGCGAGTGCTCGAAGTCGTCGCCAACCTCAAGCCGACGCTCATCGTTGTGGACTCCATCCAGACGGCCTATTCCGAGCGGCTGGACAGTGCGCCGGGCAGCGTTTCGCAGGTGCGTGAAACGGCTGGGCAGTGCTTGCTGTTGGCGAAGCATCAGGGCATACCGATTTTTCTCATCGGTCACGTCACAAAGGACGGCGCGCTGGCCGGGCCGAAAACGCTCGAACACATTGTGGATACAGTGATTTACTTCGAAGGCGAGCGCCACCACAACCATCGCGTCATTCGCGCCGTCAAGAATCGCTTCGGCGCGACCAACGAGTTGGGCATGTTTGAGATGACGGGTTCGGGGCTTGTACCGGTGGCGAATCCATCGGCGCTCTTTTTGCAGCAGCGTCCCGTTGGCGTCGCCGGATCGGTCGTCGTCGCCTGTATGGAAGGCACGCGCCCGATGCTTGTGGAGTTGCAGGCGCTAGTGAGCAGCAGCAAATACGGTACCGGCCGCCGAACTGTCGAAGGGGTTGAGCCAAACCGCGTGGCGCTGCTGATTGCGATGCTCGAAAAGCGCGCCGGCCTCCAGATGCTGGGCGATGATGTGTTTGTCAACGTCGCCGGCGGGCTGACGCTAGCCGAGCCGGCTGTGGATTTGGGCATTGTCGCGGCGTTGGCGTCGAGTTTCCGCAACACGGCGATTGATCCGGCGACGGTCGTTTTTGGCGAAGTCGGCCTCGCTGGTGAGGTCCGCGCCACCAGCCAACCAGCGGCGCGGCTGCGCGAAGTCGCCGCCATGGGCTTTGAACGGGTGATCATGCCCGCCGGAAATTTGCCGGGGTTGGATGTACCCGATGGTTTAGAGGTTATCGGCGTCCGGTCAGTGCTGGACGCCCTCGACGCGCTCTTCTGAAAGAGGTTCGCATGACGGCGTTTGATTGGCTGGCCGGGGTGGTGCTGGTTTTTTCCATCGTCAGTGGCGCACTACGGGGGATGATCAAGACGGTGGTTTCCGTCGGCGCATTGCTGGGCGGTTTGGTGGTTGCGCTTGTGTTTTACGACGACATCGGGCGCGGCTTCGCAGCGCTTGGGCTGGCGTCGCCGATCGCCTACGGCCTTGGGTTTTTAGCGCCGATTCTCGCGGCGGGCGTCGGCGGGGCGTTCCTGACACGTCGCCTGCGTAAGGCAATGCGGAAGATGTCCTTGGCAAAGCTTGACCGTCTGGGCGGCATGGCGCTAGGCGTCGGCCGCGCTTGGCTCATTCTCTCAGCTGTGTACCTAGTTTTGACAGCCTTTCCAGCGCAGCCGGCTTTTGTGTTGAACGCACGCATAGCGCCGCTAATCAAACCCGGCGCGCGCCTGCTGACCGAGTGGGGGCGGGCTGACTTGAGAAGTCGTTTTGAGCAAGGCCTGGCGACGCTGCGGCGGATGAAGGCAACAGCTTTGCCGCGCGCGACGTCGCCGGGGGAACCTGCGGCGGGTGAACGTTCAGCGCCGGGTCGCCCGAATGCTGTGGCGTCTGGGCGCAAGTGAACCCGCTCGTGTTGTGGGAGATCGCTTCAGCGTACGTCGCCGTCGCCGCCGATGACGTGGCGTTCAGCCCGTGAAGCCAGCTTTGCCAAGTTGGCGCGGGCGACGGCTTCCAGCGAGGCGTCAAGTTCCGTGCATACTGCCGCGACGTACCACAGCACATCACCTACTTCCGCGAGAAGCCGCTCGCGCTGTTCAGGGGAAAGCTTCCCGTCGGCGTCGCGGATGACTTTTTTGAGCTTGCCGGCGACCTCGCCAGCCTCGCTGGCCAAGCCTAACACCGGATAAATCAGGTTGGCGCCACGGTTAGGGTAGGCGGCGGTGCGTGCGGCGGCCTGCTGGTATTCATTGAGCGTCAGCATGAAGGTTGCCTTTGAGGGAGTGGCTTTATAGGTACAGGGCGTCGCGCAGTTTGCGGCTGCGGCTGGGGTGGCTCAACTTCGCCAGCGCGCGCATCTCAATCTGGCGAATCCGCTCGCGGGTGAGTTGGAAACGCGCGCCAATCTCTTCGAGGGTCCATTCGCGGCCGTCCGGCATCAACCCAAACCGGAGCATTAGCACCTCTGACTCCCGCGCCGACAGGCGACTGAGCGCCTCACGTAGGTTTTGCACCATTTCCGTCGTCATTGAGGCGCGCAAGGGGTCTTGGCTGTTGTGGTCGGGGAGGAGGTCGCCCAGCGAGTGCTCGCCGTCGTCATCCGCCGTCGGCGTCTCAAGCGAAACCGGCTCTGCCACCACATTGAGCACCTGCCGCACGTCTTCCGGCGTCAGGCCGACCAGCGGCGCAATTTCCTCCGGCGTCGGCTCCTCGTCGCCATTTGTCGTCATTTGGCGCAGCACACGCCGGACGCGATTGACCCGATCCACCATGTAGGTGGGCAAGCGAATGGTGCGCGACTGGTTGGCGATCGCCAGCTGAATCGCCTGTTTGATCCACCAGACAGCGTACGTCGAAAACTTGATGCCGCGCCGCCAGTCAAACTTCTCTACTGCCCGAATCAGACCAATGTTGCCTTCTTGGATAATGTCTTCCATGGCGAGTCCACGCCCCATGAAGTCCCTCCCAATAAAGACCACCAGTTTGAGGTTGGACTCAATCATGCGAAGTTTGTAGGCTTCCGCTTTTTGTTTGACCTCGGCGAAATGCTTCCAGTTGGCGATGATGGCGTCTAGCGGCAGCGCGTTATCGCACTCCATCGCTCGGATTCGCGCCCGAACCGCCTTGAGTTGGTGTTTGAGCAGGCGCGTCGTGGCGGCGTCAAGGGTCGCGTCCTTGAGTCGGTATTCAAGCCGCGCACGCTCCGCCTTGAGGGTCAACGCTTCATCCACGACGTGACCCCAGGCGTTTTCAATGCGCCGTCGGATGGTCTTGTTGAAAGGTATTTTGTAGAGAATGCGCCCGATTTGTACTTGCAACCGGCGTACGTCGAAGTTGCGATTGGTGTGCTTGTAGCCGGGTTGCGCCACCATGGCGCGAATGCCAGCGTGCGCCGCTTCAATAGCGGCGAACTTCTCGCGCAGCGCGCGTTCTTGCCGTTCGTCTATGTCAGGCTTGAGCGGCGCTTCACACCGCTCCGCATCCGACTCTTCCTCGCCGCGCGAAACAACCAGGAGATCGGAAAGTCGAAGTCCCTCCGCCTGCAAGTTTTTGGCGAGCTGAACAACATAAGCGGCGACCGGCAGCGCCCGCGACAACAGGCGTAGGGCGCGGCGCTCATGGCGCTCCATCTCCCGCGCGACCATGGTCTCCTCCTGTCGCGTCAGTAACTTGGTGTGCGACAGCGATTTGAGATAGACCGAAATGGTGTCGCTGGCGTCGTCATCTGATGGCTCCGACGCTAGGTGATCTTCTTCCTCGGAAGAAAACATCTCCTCGCTAGGATCGATCTCGTATCGCATGGCATTCCGGCTCATAGCTATCCAATCTCCGAAATCGCACAACGTTGGAAGCGGCAGCCTACAAAGTCGCTCACAAGCTAGCTGACGGTCAGGCGTTGGCCCGGGGCGTTGGGTACTGATGAAGCCGTCGCCGTCATCGTCGCGCCGTCCTGAATGCTCTACACCGGAGAGGGAGAACGCTGTACGCTACGCACTGCGCAAACGCCAGGTGTGCTTTATCGTACACTTTTATCGTACGTTCGCGTCCGGCGGGCGTAAACCCGGACTACCGTGCGGCGTCCGTAGGTGGCGGCGCGGGCTGCCGTCGCCGGGTTAGCGCCTGTTCCAGCAGGGCGGCCACTTCGACAAAACGGGCGTCCCAAGTTTTGTCTCGTACGGCCATCTGGCGGCGGTCGGCGTCGGCTTCAGTATCCGTCGTCAAACAAGCCTCGACGTGATGGATGAAGTCATCTGGCGTTCGAGCGATGCGGATGACATCCGCCATCGGTTCGAACTCTGGAATGGGGACGATAACTACCGGCTTACCGGTCGCCAGATATTCCCGGACCTTGGTGGCGCTGGTGTACTTGACGATGTCCTGTGTGGCGTCTTTTGGCACAATGCAAACATCGAAGTGCGCGGCGAAGGCCGGGAGGTCGGCGTAAGGCTGCGCCGGAATGAAGTGAACATTGGGGCGCGATTCAATCCGCAGGGGAGCCGTTTTATTACCAATAAACACAAACTGCCAGTCCGGGCGGCGGTCACAGACGTACTCCACTAACGATTGGTCAATTTGCCACCGTTCAATTGCCCCGAAAAAGCCGAGAATCGGTTTTCCGAGTCGCTTGATCGGCGCTAACGCCGGAGGACACTCCCAACCGCCATGCCGCGCTGTGGCAAAGTGCTCAAAATCAACCGCCTGCTCCAACAGCACGGATTTTTCACGTCCCCGGCGGGCGTCGGCCAGCAGTTTCCACCCGTGGTAGAAAACAATATCCGCCGCTTCGATGAGTTCCTCATGCAGTTGGCGGATAAAGGCGACCTGCCCACCCGTATCCACTGGATTGGCATCATATTTGTCCGAGACATGGTATGCAACTAGAGATTCGTTGAACTGGCCTACCATGTCGCGCGCCGTCGGGATGGCGATCCACAAGATGGGATGTTCGATGCGCAGCCAGCGCAGCAGCAGCCGCAGTTGAGCGACCAGAAGCCAGCGGTTGATGCGTCGCCACGTAGGATTGGCGAAGAAAGGCGACAGAATTGGGGTGATAACCCAGATGCCTTCCGGCGTTCGGCGAAGGTACTTAGCGTAGCTGCGCAGCTTCCGGCGGATTTTGGTGACCAGCTCCGGGCTGCCGAGACTGGGCAGCCCCATCGAAATTGAATTCACAAACACCACTTGATTGTCGCGTGCAAAGCGCTTCATCAGGTGGTTGTTGGCGTGGGGGTGGTGATACCACCAGTCTTCTCCACCGAAGCAGAGAATCGCCCGCCCTTTCATTTCGAGGAGATGGCGAAATACACCACCACCACGACCACCAGCAGCAACAGGACGAACACGACGCCGCCGATGGCAATAAACAAGACAAGCTTCGACTTACCGCCCCCTGTTTCCGACGGCGGCGGCGTACTCAACGGCGCTTCGTAAGCAGACGGCGCCACCGCCACTCCGGGCGGTTGAGCGGAAGCGCTCTGAACAGCCGTCGCCCCGGACTCAAACGCCGACGGTGGTGAGGCAGGGAGCGGCGGCGGGGGCGGCGGCGTCATTGGCAAAACAGGTGGGGTAGGATGGCTGCTGGCTACGGTCTCTATATTGGGTGAGACAACCGGCGCAGGCGTCGGCGGCGGGAGGAAGGCGTCAGCGCCGACTGTGGGCTGACGCGAGATGGTCGGTTCACTGGGACTTGGGGCTACCGCTGGCAGAGGAGGCAGGGTGGCCGCCTCAAGCCGGTCGGGGGCGACCGACTTGGCTTCCGGCTGGCGGATAAAGTCAAACCGCACCTTTGGACCGCCAATGCCAAACTCAATCACATCCGCATCTTTGAGCCAAACTTCGGTAATGCGGTGACCGTTGAGGTACGTCCCATTGCTGCTGCCAACGTCACGCAGGAGATAGCCGCCGCCTTCATGCAAGATTTGTGCGTGGCGCGTTGAAGCCAGCTGATCTTGAAGCGCCAAAGGGAGGACGCTGTTGGGGTCACGGCCGATGGTCGCAGGAAAGGTCGTGATCGTCACGCGCTCGCCTTTGCGCAACCCGGAGAGAAATACGGCCTCAAGCCCAACAACCGTGGATGGCGAAGTTTCAGTAGAAGGGCTGCCGGCCACAGTCGCCAAGCTGTCTTTTGCGCCGCGCGCCAGCGGCTTCAGCGGCGTGCCGCAGGACTTGCAGAACTTCGCGTCGTCACGATTTTGCGCCCCACAGTTCGGACAAATCATGACCAGGCCTCTTCCGGGGGAGTGTCGCCGCCCAACCAAACTGATTGGGGGCGCTTTAGTTTTGGCGCATCTTTTTGACCTGCTCCGTCAACCTTGGCACAACCTCGAACAAGTCGCCGACGATGCCATAATCGGCGACCTTGAAAATCGGCGCTTCCGGGTCTTTGTTGATGGCGACAATAAACTTTGAGGACGACATGCCAGCTAGGTGCTGAATGGCGCCAGAGATACCACAGGCAATGTAAAGCGTCGGGCTGACGGTTTTGCCGGTCTGCCCAACCTGACGGGAGTGATCAACCCAACCAGCGTCCACTACGGCGCGTGACGCGCCAGCTGCGCCGCCGAGTGCGTCCGCCAGTTCCTGTATCAAGTAGTAGTTTTCCGGCCCCTTAATGCCGCGCCCGCCCGAAACGACGATATTGGCTTCGGTAAGTTCAATTTTACCTTTAGCCGCCGCCAAAATGTCGGTGACTGTGGCCTGTAAGGCGTCCACAATTGTCCCGCCGATTGATTTAATCTCGGCCGTGCGGCTGGTGTCTGGCGCAGCGGCCGGAAAAACATTCGGCCGAAGCGTGGCGACCGCCGGCGTCCGGCGGAACGCCACAGTTGCGAAGGCTTTACCGGCGTAGACTGGGCGCACAACGCTGAAGACGCCATCCGTGACATGGGTTTCCGTCACGTCTGAAGCCAAGCCGACATCCAGCCGAGCCGTCACGCGCGGCATCAAGTCCTTGCCCATCGCCGTCGCCGACGCCAAGACAACCGCCGGCTGCGCCGTCTGAATGGCTTCAACAAGGACCTTGGTGTAGCCGTCGGTGGAGTATTTCGCCAGCGGCGCTACGTCAGCGACATAAACCGTGTCCGCGCCGTAGTGCGCCGCCTCATTCGCCAACTGCCCGATGTTAGCGCCGATGACGACAGCGCACATCGGCTGCCCTAACTTGTCCGCTATCCGTCGTCCTTCGGACAGAGCCTCATAGGTGGCCTTTTTGAACGCGCCATTGCGCTGCTCCGCAAACACCAAAACACCGTTCGACATGAGCGCCAATCTCCTCAAAACAGTCCAGTCTGAAAAAATAACCCGGCAACGCCAGCCCTAGATGACCTTGACCTCATTTTGCATAGCCGCTAGAAGCTCACTGACTTGCTGGTCAGGGTCGCCGGTAATTTTACGTCCCGCCTGACGCGGCGGCGGCAGCCGCAGCGCCATAATCATCAGTCCAGCGGCTTCCGGGCCAACATCAGACGGCGTCAAACCAAAGTCGGCGAAGGTTTTCGTCGCCAACGGCTTTTTCTTCGCCTGCATGATGCTTTGCAGTTTCGGGTAGCGCGGTTCATTGAGCCCCTTCTGCGCGGCGATGACGGCCGGGAGCATGGTTTCGATGACTTCAACGCCGCCCTCAATCTCGCGCTCGGCGCGCAAGCGCCCGTCGCTTACTTCCAGTTTGGTCACGACCGTGACCTGCGGCCAGCCGAGCTTTTCAGCGACAATGGTGTGTACCTGCTGGTGGTCACCGCCAACGCCGTGTTTGCCGAAAAACACAATATCCGGGGTGATGGTTTTGAGGGCGGCGGCCAGCGTTTTACCGACGCACAGCGGATCGTCCACCGCGACGCCTGCGTCGGTAATGTGCATTGCCTCGTCGGCACCGCGCGCAAGCGCTTCGCGCAACAAGTTAGGCACTTCATCTCCACCCAGCGAGAGAGCAATGACCTGTCCGCCCTTGGCTTCTTTGAGCCGAACAGCCTCTTCTAACGCAAACTCGTCGTAGGGGCTAATGATGAACTTAACACCCGTCCGGTCAATCGAACGACCGTCGGCGGCAATCTTGATGCGCGTGTCGGTTTCTGGTACGGCCTTGATGCAAACAGCAATCTTCACAGGAAAGCCTCCAAAAAGTCATGACGGCCGGCTAGGCTTTGATGCCGGCGGCTTAGTGGGAAAAAGCACGTATAACACGCGGTTTCCATGGTGAGCAACGGTTGCAAACAACCTGCATAACGGCTTTCAAGGTATTGTTTCATCCTCAACGTCCACGCGGTTTGGGCGGTTGCCGTCGCTGGCTTCACTCAGGTCGTCGTGGCACGTTGCTTCAAAGCCTCGGCTACTAGCGTTGCGATTTCATGGTGAACGTCAGCGACCCAGACGCCGGCGGCGCGCAGCGCCTCGACCTTTTGACGCGGACTCCCCATGCCGCGCTCCATAATCGCCCCAGCGTGCCCGAAAGTGATCCCAGACGGCATTGCGTCGGCGAACTTGCCGGCGATGAAGGCGATGAGCGGTTTGGTGAAGCCCCCATCCTTGACTAACTGCGCCGCCTGTTCTTCGTAAACGCCACCCGGTTCGCCGAACATCACAACGGCGTCGGTTTCCGGGTCGGCCTCAAACAGGGGCAGAATGTCGGCAAAGGTTGAGCAGGCGATGACATCCCCGCCGACGCTTAGCGCCGTGCTGATCCCAAAACCGGCCTGGCACAACACCCACGCCGTTTCGCTCGTCATCGAGCCGGATTTACTCACAATGCCAATCCTGCCCGGCTTGAACTGAAAGTCCGGGTTGGTGCCCCCAATCGGACCAAGCTTGCATTTACCGGGCGTTAGGATGCCGACCGAGGTCGGCCCAACGACGCGCGCCCCCTTGCTGACGGCGTAGGAGTACAGGTCGGCCGTATCGTGGATGGGGACGCGCTCCGTGATGATGTTGACCAGCCGGATGCCGTTGCTGATGGCTTCAATGGCGGCGTCCTTGGCGGAAAGCGGCGGGACGTATACGAGCGAAGTATTAATGGTCGGGTGCGCAGCCAACGCCTGCTTGAGCGTGTCGTAAACCGGTACGCCGTGAACTTCCTCGCCGCCCTTACCTGGCGTCACGCCGGCCAGCACCTTGGTACCGTAACGCAGCATTTCCCGCGTCACGAACGATCCTTCCCGCCCCGTGATTCCCTGAACAACGACGTGGGTATTTTCATCAACCAAAATGCCCATAAGAACGCCTCGCTTTGCTTGTTCCGGCCACAGCGCACGCTAGCAACTCAGGCTGCGCAGCTTGTTTTTGTATTCCTCGCTCTTCTGAATGACGATCTTGGCGCTTTCCGTCATCGGCATTTCCGGGCCGAAGATCGTCATATCCAGATGGAGTTCGTCCCGCGCTCGCTCCAGCGCCGCCCGCGCTTCCTCCCAGCCTGGGCCGCCGCGCCGGACGACAATTGGGAAGGGCGGCCGAATGGCGCGCAGCCCGGCGATAAACCCTTCCATGGTGATGTCTACACGGGTGTTGTTGGCGACCGCGCCAACGTGCCAGCACGCCGTCAGGCCCGGCTTGGACAACACAACCCGCGTTAGTTTTTCGACTTTCTCCGCCGGTGGGTTGCCGCCGTACTCGGTGTAGTTGGCTGGACGGCCGCCATAGCTGATGAGCGCGTCCATATTCGTCAGCGAGCCGCCGCCCCCGGCGCTCATCATGGCGATGTCACCGTCGAGTTCAATGTATTTGCCGGCGACGCCTCGGTAATCATTCTGGTCAATGAGTTTGGCTTGGAGTTCGCGCTCGGTCAGCGGCCGCCCCAGACCACCGCGTGGTGGGTAGTTGAAGTCGCGGTGGCGCGTCATGGCGTCGTCGTCGAGGATCACAACCGCGTCGGCCGCAAAAAAGTTCATCTTTGGCGTCTCAATGACCGGATTGATTTCAAGCAGTCGGACATCGTTTTCTCGGAAGCAACGGTAGGCGCGTACCATCAGGTCGGCCATTTTCCGCATGCGTTCCTCACGGAAACCAGCCTCAGCTGCAATCTCGCGGGCTTTCCACTCCGGCAACCCAAAGATGGAATCAATCGGACGGATGATGATTTTTTCAGGATTGTTTTTGACAATGTCCTCGATGTCCACGCCGCCTTGTTGGCTCAGCATGACGACAGGAGCGCGGTACCAGCCGTCAAACGTCAGAGCGAGGTAATACTCCCCAACGATCGAAAGCCGTTGTTCAACAAGGACGCCTACTGATTCCGACCCATGGATGGTGGCGTTCAGAAGTAATTCGACAGCGAGTTCTGCGCCTTCAGCCGTTTTGCAGAAGCGGATGCCGCCGGCCTTGCCCCGCTTGCCAGCCAGCACCTGCGCCTTGACGGCGACTTCACCGACTTCCTCTACAAAAGCCTCGATACTGCCGGTGTTCTGGGGCGCGTTGATGAAGATGCCCTCCGGGACGCGGATGCCATACTTTTTGAGCAGCGACTTGCCTTCGTATTCGTAGAGATTCATACCCCCACTCCAGCTTGCGTTGCGCCCCGGCGCGCAGTTGGCGGCGACGACCGGGCGGCCGGAAACATCCGGCAGTAGTGTACCGTAACGCACAGACGGCTGACGTAGCTTTGCCAATTGCCGCCTATCCGTCAACTGTTTGTGTGGGACGACGGCAATTGTCGGGGAAAGCTAGGGCGGCCGTACTCGTCCGTGGGAAGAGAAAGCCGGTGTGTTCCCCGCTGGGCGGGCTTGGAGGAGCGTCTCCGCCCCCCGCTAGGCCCCTGCTCTCGCTTCCTCCTCAAAAAACGACTCTAACGACTCAGAAAGGCCGCGTCAGCGCCCAGCGTTAGAAACAGAATGACGCTGACGAAGGCGTTGGTCGTAAAAAACGCGGCGTCCAGACGGGAAAGATCGGTTGGGCTCACCAGCCGGTGCTGATGGATCAACAAGCCGCCGGTCGCCAAAACGCCGCCAACGGCAAGCCATCCTAGCTTGGTGACAGCGACAAGCGCGACAAGACTAAAAAACATCGCGGCATGGAGTCCGCGTGCGACCGCCATCGCCCGCGCGACGCCAAGGCGCTTTGGCAGGGAGTGTAACTCTGGGTGCTGCCGATCAAAGTCATAGTCCTGACAGGCGTAAAGAATGTCGAAGCCGGCCGTCCATAGGAGGACGCACAGCGACAACAGCACGGCCGTTCCCTCCAGGGTCCCCCGGACGGCGATCCACGCACCAGCCGGGGCGATCGCCAAACACCAACCCAAAACAATGTGCGACAATGCTGTGAAGCGTTTGGTGTAGGAGTACAACAGCACTGATCCCAGCGCGACGGGTGACAGCCACAGCGCGAGACGGTTGAGCATCGCCGCCGCCAAGATGAATAGCGCTGCTGAAACCACCGTAAACGCCACGACAAATTGGCGGCTGACTAGTCCGGCTGGGAGGGCGCGGCCGGCCGTACGGGGGTTGGCGGCGTCATACTTTTCATCCACCAAACGGTTGAAGGCCATCGCCGCGCTCCGCGCTCCAACCATCGCCACCGTAATCCAGGCCATCTGCGCCGGACTGGGTAGCCCGCGCGCCGCTAGAAAGGCCCCTAGAAAGGCGAACGGCAGAGCAAACAGCGTATGCTCGATCTTGATCATTTCACAGGTGATTTTGACATCGCGCAGAACCGTGGACATTGCGCCGATACTCCTCTCATCAGGCATAAAACAGGGGGCGAGGCGCTTCCGGGGAGCGGTAAACCTTATCCCAAACTATTCGAATCATCCGGCGGCGTGGAAGCCATCAGCCCGCAGGCAAGGCTAGGAATGCCCTGCTTCCCCCAAAAGCTTGACTGCGCTGAAAGTGATTTCGTGCGCTTGGTTAGCGCATCTCTCCACGCCCTAGGGTTGCGCCGCCGTGGCGTCGTTGTGAATCACCACGGACGGACGGACACGCTCAAACGCCAACCGTACGGCCGCCGACCACCCCGGCCCGCCGCCCAACGCGAACTTCCAGCGCATGCCGTAGAGGTCGTCACGAGAACTTTCTGTCAGTCGCTGAGGCGCACGGCCAAGGTCTACTAACGGCGGCGAAGGCGAGCCTCTGGGTTGGCACCGCCGCGATGAGTGAGTTCTTCAAACAAAGCAAACAATTTCGGATCGCGCCGGGCCAGTTCGTCGCGGGTATGGCCGGCTGTCGGGCTTGCCGGCCGCCGCTTGACGGTTGAAACATACGCCTCATAGCCCTGTGCGAAGTACTCGAACTTGTCCGAAGCCGCGTAGTAGTCCAGCGCCCGGCCCTCGCGGACGGCTTCCTCATATAACCTTTCAATCCGCTCCAGCGTGGGGGTATCTAGAGCGCAGCTATGAATCTGGTGCGCAAACTCGTGCGCCAGCGTGTTGAAGCCGCCATACTCAACCACGCGCAGGGTCTCGACACCGGAAACCGTGACGACGCCCCCAACACCGCGCAAACTGCCGTAGTAGCGGCCGTCAAACGTCGCCCGTTCGGCTAGCGGCTCACAGCCCGGTATGTCGCCCAACAAGCGGTCAAGCGGGAGAATCCAGTGCTTAGCGCCGCACTGGCGCAGCTTGGGAAGAAAATGCGCCAGCGGAGCGATGGTCGCCAAAACAATCTGTTGTTGACGCAGCGTCAGCGCGTCAAAGTTAGGAAAGACGACCTCTAGGTCCGCTGGCTTTTCGCCAACTTCGGTAAAAACCATCTGGGGAAGGCGCGCACCAAGTTCGCGCGCCGCTGCTTCATGTCGCGCCAAGTTGACCAAGCTCAACTGCAAGTGAGGCAGCGGATGCTGTGGATCAAGCGCCAACGCCCGCCGCGCCAACCGCTCCGCGTAGGCGATGTCGTCATTTTCCAAGGCGAGCGCCGCCCGACTTAGCAGCGCGGCAAAGAAGGTCGGATGCTTTTCCAACGCTTCGTCGTATCGCGCCATCGCTTCGGCGATGGCGTTGCGTTGCCGCGCCGCCTGCGCCGCCGCGTACGCCGCTCGCGCCGCCGGCGGCGGCGGCGGATGCGCCTTGCGACTGCGGACGTACTGCGAGTAAGTGCGACGGACACGGATGTTGTTCGGCTGGAGTTCGAGAACGCGCTCCGCCAAGCGGCGGACATCGTCGGGTTTGCGCTCTATGACGCGCACGGCGCACAGAGCAGCCAGCGCCTCCGGGTTGTTTGGCGCCAGCGCCGCCGCCCGTTCGGCGTGACGCCGTGCTTCCACCGCCCGGTTTTGCTCAAGAAACAGTCGCGCGCCGAGGATGTGTACGCCGACGGCGTCTGGGTACGTCGCCAGAAGTTCCATCAAGCGCGTTTCGCACTCGTTCAGCCGACCCTCGGCCAGCGCAATTGCCGCCAGTCCGGTCGGCCCGCGCGGGTCGTTTGGGAAGCGGTGGGCGAGCGTTTGGAAATGCTGCGCGGCTGGTCCAAGGCACTCAGCCGTCAGATAAATCAGCCCCAGTTCGGCCAGCGCATCGGCCTGTACGGCAGCGTCACCGAGTTGGGCGGCCTGTAGGGCGTAGCGGACCGCTGTTGGATAAGCATGCGCCTCCCGAAAAGCCTGCGCCGCCGCTAGCAGCTCGCTGGCGGTGGTTGGTTCGTTGGTCCGCCCGGAGGCGATCAGGGAGAGTCCGACACAGAGGCCAACCGCTAACCACAGCCACCGGCAACGCTCTTCACACTGTGACGACCTAATGCGGAAAACAAACGGCTTCAAAGCGAACGCCTCCTACCGTACGGTGGAAGGTTTAGCGCGGCCGGGGCTGGAGCAGGCGACGCAGAAGCCGCACGAACTGCCTCGGAGGGCCGCCGACCAGAGTGAGCTGTTGATTTGATGAAGAAGCGCGATGAACCGCAGACGCTAAGCTAGCTTGTCGCTTGCCGGACGGCAACCCGAAGCTGACAGCCATATGACGTGGATTTGTCCGCCCAAAGCGCCCACGTGACAACTGCAGAGAAAAGCGGCAAGATGGGGCGTTCCAAAAACCCATATTTGAATTTCTGCGAGGTTTGCTATGCCCGCTGTCTGGAAGCTCACTCGCGCGGCCGATCATTGGTCAGCCGCTTGGTTTTGCTTTGTCGTCCTGACGCTTGGCTGGATCGGCCCGGCGTGGGCGCAGGGTACGACGTCGCGTCTTACGGGGACGGTGCGCGACCCATCCGGCGCGCTTGTCGCCGGCGCGCGCGTCACCCTTACCAATGAAGGCACCAACGCCGTTTTTGAGACCCAAACTGGAGAAAGCGGCGTGTATGTCTTTGATTCCGTTCAAGTCGGCGTCTATACGGTGATGGTGGAAGCCGCCGGCTTCAAGAAGTTGGTACTGAGGGGAAACGCCGTCAATGTCGGCCAGCCCACGACGGTCAACGCGACGCTTGAGATCGGCGGCACGGAGGAAGTTGTAGAGGTCACTGGTGCGGCCGAACGAATTCAGACGAGCAGTTCCGGCAACTTGGGTAACCTTGTCGAGCGGCAGGTGATCGTCGCCCTCCCCATTGTTGGCGCGCGCGGGCGCAATCCGCTTGACTTTATCAACTTTCAACCGGGCGTCGTCGTCGGGGCGAACACCGGCGGCGGCGTTCACGTCCACGGGGCGCGCGACCGCGCCGTGAACTTCACGCTTGACGGCGTTGACACGAATGAAACGAGCGCCGGCGGCTCGAATTTCTCGCCGACGCGCGTCAACCCGGATGCGCTGGCCGAGTTCCGCGTCATCACCAGCAACCCGTCGGCTGAAAACGGCCGCAGCAGCGGGGCGCAGGTCAACATGATCACCCGTTCGGGAACGAACGAGTTTCATGGCACGGGGTTTTGGTTCTACCAAACGCCGGGGTTTAACGCGAACGAGTACGAAAACAACCTCAACGGCATCGCCAAGCGCCAGTTTGTTCAGCATATCGGCGGCGGCAGCCTTGGCGGCCCAATTATTCGCAACCGGCTGTTTTTCTTTACCAACGTGCAGGTGTTGCGGGCGAGCGAGGGGCGGCCGGTAACGCGCATCGTCTACACGCAGGCGGCGCGGCAGGGGCTGTTTCGCTACGTCATCGGCGGGCGCAACCTCCCGTTCGGCGCCACGGGCGCGTCGGTGGACGCCAATGGCAATCCCGTGCCGGGTCTCAGCATCGGGACGTACAACATCGGCATGATGGACCCGCAGGGACTTGGGCTTGACCCAACCATTCGGCGCGTCATTGACCTGACGCCGCTGCCGAACAACTTCGCCGTCGGCGACGGCCTCAATACGGCCGGTTTCCTCTTCAACGCGCGCGGACAGGAGCAGCAAGAGGATTACACTGTGAAGGTGGATTACATCATTAGCGACCGCCAGACGGTGTTTGCGCGCGTCTCCTGGGGAAGGCAGGACTCACTCGGCGACTTCGCCAACGCCGGCCCGGCGGCGTTTCCCAATACGCCGCGTCTTGTGGACACGCGCCGGTCGCCCCGCAACGTCGCCATCAACCATCGGTGGTCGCCAGCCAGCAACATCACCAATGAGTTCGTGGTCGGTCTGAATCGTTTCACGTTCAGCTTCGACAACCCCGATCCGAACTTCGCCAACAACCCGCCAATCACGTTCAACGACATCACGACGCCGATTTCCAACCTTGCCCCGGTCATCAACCGGCGTGCGCTGACGACCTTTCAGTTCGTGGATAACTTCACCTACGTACGCGGCGCGCACACCATCAAAGCCGGCATGAATCTGCGCTTTGGACGGCATATTGACCGGCGGACCTCCGTCGCGGGCCTCAACACCCAGCCTTCGGTCAACTTCAGTACGGCGATCAACACGGTCAGCGTCACTGCTTTCAGCATTCCGGGGAATATCAACACGGCGTTTGATCTGCCGCTGCTTCAGCGCACCATCAATAATCTGCTGGGGCGGGTGGGGCGCATCTCGCAGGCGTTTGTCTCAATTGGCGACCGGTACGGCCCGCCCGGCACGATTTTCACCGCCGATGCGCGTTACCCGGAATACGACCTGTACCTCCAGGATACATGGCGTTTGCGTCCAAATTTGGTCGTAGATTACGGCGTGCGGTGGGAGGGACGCCCCGCGATGCGCGAGCCAAATCGGTTGGCTGTACCGAATGTTCCGCTGTATTTCGGTGCTGCGCCGACCAATACCGCCGCGTGGTTCAACGGTAAGCCCTTCGCCGACGACTGGAACAACTTCGGGCCGAGCGTTGGCGTGGCTTGGGATCCTTTCGGCGATGGGAAGACCTCAGTGCGCGTCAACTATCGCTTAGCGTATGACCGACTCAACACGTTTGTGACCTCGTCGTTTATCCTGCCGACTGTGCCAGGCGCGACGTTAGGCGTCAACAATGACGCCTTTGGGCAGGGTGGCGGGCGGTTGCGCAACCTGCCGACGCTGGCTCCACCGGCGGGCGTGTCGCCGGATGCGCTGCGGCAGCCGCCGGCCTTTTCGGTCAACAGCATCACGGCGTTTGACCCACGCTACCGGACGCCGAAAGTTCACCAGTGGGCGTTGAGCGTGCAGCGTGATCTGGGTTGGAACCTGGTGCTGGAAGTCAACTACATCGGCCGGCATGGGAACGGGCTGCTGAGCGGCTACAACGCCAATCAGGTAAAAATCTTTGAAAATGGCTTCCTGGAGGCGTTCAACATCATGCGCCCCTGCGCCGTGTCCGGGACGTTTACGCCGGCCTGCAATAGTCCGCTCATCAACGCGCTGCTAGGCAGTCCGACCGGTTCGCAGACGACCATCAACAACTTTCGCGGCAGCCTGACGACGAACAACGTCGCCGGCTTAGCCGTTTCACTAGCGCAGCAGGTCGGCGCGAATTTGCCGGCGCGCGGCTTTTCACCGTTTTTCTTCTTTGATTTTCCGCAGTACACCGGCGGGTTGTTCATCATTGACAACTACGACTTCTCCAACTACCACGCCGGTGAGGTGCAGCTGTCACGGCGCTTCCGCGATGGGCTGAGCTTCCAAGTAAGCTACACCTTTGCGAAGTCGCTCGACACGCGGTCGTTTGACCCAACCTTCACGGTGGCGGCGAGCGGCAACGTGCAATCGGCGTCGAGTACGCCGTTCGATCTGCGCAACCGGCGCATCAACTATGCCCGCTCAGATTTTGACCGGACGCACTCGCTGCAGGGCAACTTCGTATGGGAGTTGCCGTTTGGGCGCGGGCGGCAGTACGCCAACAATCTCAATCCGGTGATTGATCAGGTCATCGGCGGGTGGATGGTCGCCGGTATCGTCCGGCTCACGTCGGGACGGCCGTTCACAGTCTTTTCCGGCGCGAATACGCTCAGCAACGCCGTGCAGTCGTTCGCCGACTGCAACGGCTGTTCGCGGTCGCTCGGTTCGGTACGGCAGGAAGCCGGAACGAACTTCTACTTCACAGCGGATGAACGCGCGCGGTTTAGCATCCCCGCGCCTGGAACCTTAGGCAACACCGGGCGCAACTTCTTCACCGGGCCAGGCTTTTTCCAGCTTGACCTGACGGTGGCCAAGTCATTCCGCATCGTGGAAGGCGTCAATCTCCAGTATCGGCTGGAAATGCAGAACGCGACGAATACACCGTCGTTTGCGTTCCCAACCGCCGTGGTGACAGCGGCGACCTTCGGGCGTATCCGGGACGGCGTGGTTAGTAGTGCGCGCCGGATTCAGATGGCGCTGAAGTTGACATTCTGAAATTTCGCGGAAGCCTACTTGCCGCGTCCGAAAGGGAGTGCAAGCAGGTCGCACGTGGGGAATAACGGCTTCTAGCGGCGTTGGTTGACCATGCAACTGGAAGCCGTTGCTCCAGTGACGGGAGAAGACTAAAAGGCAAAGACGGAGGCGCTGAAGCGGGAGAAGAAACCGGAGGAAGAACAACAAAAGCGGCGCTTGAACAAGCTGTCCAAGATCGCACCGAAAAAGAGCGTGAGCGTGGAGCGAAGGAATAATGACGCGCCAAGCTCTATGCGTTGGGTGTTGACCCGGATGCTTTGTGAGATGAGCGGCATGAGCAATGATTCTGCCCAGCAGCTTTCGATGGACGACGGACCAGCCCACCCCACGAGGCATTCCAACCCCGATCCGCCGTACGGCTTGGCTGGGGGGAATCAAGCCGCTCGGCGCAAAGAAGACGGTGGATGGCGTTCTGCTTTCCACCGTCCATTGTTGATGCAGCGGAAGGGGAGGTTTACTGCCCTTTCTTGTCCACGTTGTAACGTTCCAGGACCTCGCCAGTCAGCCCGTCGAGAACAACGCAGGGCCGGTCGCCCATATTGCTGATGTGTAGGTTCAGGGCCGCCCGCGCGTTTTGCGCACGGATGACATAGATGAATCGTTCTTCAGGAGTGTTCCCAATGACGCGGATGAAGAAGTCGCGCATGACTTCATTCGTTCCACCGGGCATGGCCAATGTCCTCGGAAGGCTTAAGATACGCATGAATGCGAACAAAGCCGTTGGCGCGAAGTGTATTGCGCCATACGGTTGTAGACGATGCGCGAATATAGCTACGGTGAAATCATTTGGTCAACCTGCGTTGGTGCATCGGCGCGACGGTTTGACACAAAGGTGGGCTTTGCAGAAACCCAAGTTGGGGAGTAATTTGCGGCGTTGGAATTTTCATTGGAGGTGCGCCGCCATGCCGGGACCTGAGGAGCGCAAGGTTGTCATTATTGAACGAAAAGACGATACGCCGCCGGCCGGCCCCTTGCCGAATCCGCCGAGCGACGAGCCGAAGGGAACGATTGAGGAAATCACCAGTTCTGTCCGTGAACTGGCGCGGACGCTGCCGGAGTCCATCAGTCGGTTGCCGGGTTCCATCGGGGCGGCGATTCAGCAGGCGCTGGCTAGCCGCGACTTGAACGTGACCGTGCACCTGTCCGAAGACGCCCTGCGTTCGATTGAGATGCTTGTCCAAGCAGGAATTTTTGCCAACCGCTCGGAAGCGGCGGCCTACTTGATTGGCGAGGGAATCGCCGCCAAACGCGAACTCTTTGAGCAGGTGACGGAAAAGATCATCCAGATTGAGAAACTTAAGTCGGAGCTGCGGTCATTAGCGAGGCGTTCATAACGCATTGCCCGATTGGGGAGGCGGAACGGCCTTTGCTTTGGGTCATCAAGGTCATTGTTCACGCGCTCTTTCGCGTGTTTTTTACGCTCGAATACACGGGCGTTGAAAACGTCCCACTGACTGGTGCAGTCATTCTGGCCGGCAATCATCCCAGCTATCTCGATCCGGTACTCATCTCCTTGCCCATTCGGCGGCGGATTCGCTTCGTTGCTTGGGATCGGCTGTTCACCATTCCGGTGTTGGGTCCGTTGATTCGTTTTCTCGGCGCGTTTCCTGTGGATACGGCTCGCCGCGATCAGCAGGCTTTTCTCCAAGCCCTGCAAGTGCTGCGTGACGGCGAGGCGCTGGGGATTTTTCCCGAAGCCGGCCTCTCCAAGGAAGGACGTATGAACGCCCTACTCAAGTCAGGCGCGGCGCGGTTAGCGCTCGCGGCGCAGTGTCCGCTCGTGCCGGTGACAATCGCTGGGGCGCGCGCCGCCTGGCCGCGCGGACAGTGGTTGCCGCTGCCGCGCAAGATCACGGTCAAGTACCACCCACCGCTTCAGCCGCCCACAACGGCCGGCGTTCCGGCGGAAGCGGAGCCGGCGCTTGCCCGCGCGCTGACCGAAGAACTCCGACAAGCGATTGAGCGCCGCCTCATTCCGGCGTTGAAGGTCGGCGCGAAGCGAGCGGAACGGTACAGTCGTCCGGCGTCAGCGCTGCGTTCGTACGAGTATGTCCCTTTCGTCGTCTGGCTGGCGAGCTTTGGGTTGGTTGGGCTACATCAGACGCCGACGCTGCCGACGGCGGCCTACTTGGCGTATGTCTTGCTTGATATTTGGGCGCTGCCCCAAACGCGACTGACCAAAGTGCTGCGGGATTTGGCGCTGCCGGTCTGGTTGGCGGCGAGTTACCCATGGGCGGTGGCGACGTTTGTTGCGCCGGAGGCGCAAGCGCGCTTCCTGGACGCCAAGGCGTGGCTGTTGGGGTTGGTCATGGCGAGCGTCTTGTTTCCGTTCCACTGGACAAGCTACTACGCCGCCCAGCGTTTTCTGCGTGGGTTAGCGGTAGGCTACTTGGCGCTGTGGGGACTGGAAACGCTGCGTCCCGACGGCGTGGGCTATGGCCCACATGTGTTGTGGCTGTCCTTCACGGTCGCGTATGCTCTAGGCGTTCGCCACCGGCATTGGTTGTGGGTGACGGTTGGGGCGCTCGGCTATCTGACGCTATTTTGGCAACTTTCACCCGAACACTGGCCGCCGGATATGCTTTACTATGTTGGCGTTGGGGCGGCGGCGTTTGGGTATGTGCGCGTCGTCAAGTTCACCGCGCACGACGGCCGATTGGTGTGAGGCCGGTCTGGAGTCTTCAGCACGCATAGCGAACTGGTCGTTAGGGGACGGCGCGCGTTCCACGGCGCACACTTGGGCCACTGGTAGACGGGGAAGACGCGGTTAGTGATGACGACACTCCTGCACTGGCTTGGTCAATCATGGTTGGCGTCCGTCATTGATCTGGTTCTGGTCTTTCTGGTCGTCTATGAGGTGCTCAAGCTCCTGAAGGGCACGCGGGCGGCGCAGATTGCGCTGGGTATTGCGCTGGTGGCGCTGCTGTATCAGGCGTCCCACTGGCTGCGTCTGCCGACGCTGGAATTCGTCATTCGTCACAGCCTGCTCTACGTTGGTTTCGCCGTCGTCGTGTTGTTCCAGAACGAAATTCGTACGGCGTTTGCGCGCTTTGGGCGGAACATCCGCCTACCGGCGCTGTTCGGATGGCGGACGCCGAAGTCGCCGGCGGCGCAGTATGAAGACGTGCTGCTGGCGGTGACAACCTTTGCAGCGAAAAAGACCGGCGCACTCATTGTGTTTGAACGGCAGGATAATCTGGATGAATACATCGCGCGCGGCGTTCGGCTCGACGCCGTGGTCGGCTATGACCTGCTCGTCAACCTGTTCAACCCGGAGGCGCCGCTGCACGACGGCGCGGTCATTATTCGGCAAGGACGTATCGCCGCCGCGAGCTGCTTTCTGCCGCTGACCCTCAATCCACGGCTTTCCAAGGACACCGGCACGCGCCACCGCTCGGCGATTGGGATTACGGAAGAAACCGACGCTTTTGTGATTGTCGTCTCGGAAGAGACCGGTTTGGTGTCATGCGTCGAGGGTGGCCAGATCAAGCGCGGCCTTGGCATTCGGGAGGTTCGGGCGTTGTTGTCCCGCGCCATGAACGCCGCCGAAGGCGCGCCGCCCCCGGCGCGGCGGCGGCGACGACGAACCTTGGTGGTTGAGGACACCTCCAGTGTGGATTACGTCACCGCCGATGCGCCTAGCGAGACAAGCGAAACGCCGGTAGCCAGTACGCCGGCGCTGGTCGGTGAAGGGCGCGTTTCACGGGTCAGTGAACGTGGAGCGCTGGATGTCGCTGCAATTTGGCGTCAGGGACGACACTGGGGCGCGTGGTTAGGGGAGCGGTGTCACACCTTGTTGGTCGAGAATTTCACCCTGAAGCTCATTGCGGCCGTTATCACGAGCGCCTTGTGGCTGTCGGCGACGAAGCAGGACGCCATTCCATTTGTGTTGCGCGGCGTGCCCATCACCTACCAAGGGCTGCGGGAGGATTTGGTCATCGCCAACAGCAACGAGGTTCAGGAGGTGACGTTGCGCGTTCGCGGGCCGCGGGATGTCGTCGAGCGGTTGCGCCCGGAGTCCTTTGTCGTCACCGTCCCGCTGGCCGGCAAAAATCCCGGCGAGCGGGTCATTTTGCTGCGGGAAGATGCGCGCATTGAGAAACCGGCCAACGTAGAGATTCTGGAGATTGAACCGGCGCGGATTACCCTCAGTCTGGAGCGGCAGGTGTACCGTGAAGTGGAGATCAAGCCGAACTTTCGCGGGGCGCTGCCGGTGGATCGGGAAATCGCCGAGTATCAGGTTTCACCGCCGACGACGAAACTGCGCGGACCGGAATCGCAGGTGTACGCTCTGCAGGCCGTCGGGACCGAGACCATCTGGCTCAACGTTCACGACCAGTCGTTTGTCGAGCGGTACAAGGTGGATGTCAAGGACCCGCGGATTGAGATTGTCGGCGCGCAGGAAGTCGAGGTGAAGGTGACGATTCGCCCGGTCATCGTCCGCCGCCGGTTGGATGTCATTCTGGACGTACCGGGGACGCCGCCGGTGCGCCTTGAGGTGATGGTGGAGGGGCCGAAGTCCGTTGTGGAAAAGCTTCGTGGGCGGGATTTTCAGGCCGCGTTGAGCGAGGCGTTGGTGTCGGAGCATCCGCCTCGGCGGGCGGTGGTGGTGACGCCGCCGCCGGAAGTCGCCGGTCAAGTACAAATCATAGCGGTCACGCCAAGCGAAGTCGTCAACCGCCTACCGCAACGGGATTGAACCTGCAAGGTGGACTTACTTGAGCGTTTTCGCCGCCTGACGCAGGGCGTTGCGGCGGAACATCGTCAGCAGGAGTGTGCAGGCCAAAACGTCGTCGAGAAGCAGAACACTGTACAACGCCACATCGCCGCGCATGCCTACCGCCATCAGCAGATGAATCAGGGCCATGTTCACCACGTACAGTAGGAACAACACCCCAGACATAAAAATCAACGGCTGGATTGAGGCACGGTACAGGCTCGCGCCCTTTTTGACGCGCACCGCCGAGACGCGCGCCAACGCCAGCAGCATGACGGTGATGATTAGCGTACAGGAGGTGGCGACAAAGAAATCGGGAGCCATGGCAACAGTTCCGGTGGTGGTCGGGACCGGGGGGTGCTTTGGGCTAGATGAGGGCGCGTCGTCGCCGTCCGATTGGAGGTGGCGGTCGGAATCGAACCGACGAATAAGGGTTTTGCAGACCCGTGCCTTACCACTTGGCTACGCCACCGTACCGGCCGCCGACGTAAACGGCGATGAGCGACCGTTCACATCGGGCAAAGGATGCTAACGACCGAGTCCGCGACTGTCAATCCGTCCGCTGCGGTTCGGCGGCGCATTGAGGCGCTGGCGGTGACAGCGATCCTGCGTGGTTTAGGTGTGCTGCCGCATCGGTGGGCGCGGGGGCTAGGCGTCGCAGCGGCGGGAATCTTAGCGTTGGCTTTGCCGCGCCTGCGGCGCGTTGGGCTGGAGAATCTGGCGTTAGCCTTTCCCGATTTGTCGGCGCGCGCACGCCGGCGGTTGTGGTGGGGGTGCGTGGCGAATCTAGGCCGCTTGCTCGGCGAGTTTTCCCAATTTCCCAAACTGCACGCAGGAAATATCGCTGAATTGGTCGAGTATGAGGGTTTTGAATACTTTGAAGCGGCGCGGGCGCAGGGCCGCGGCGTGATTTTTTTCACCGGACACCTTGGGGCGTGGGAACTCAGCGCCTACGCCCACGCGCTATATGGTCATCCGCTGACGATTTTGGTGCGTCCGATTGACAATCCACTGGTGGATGCGCTTGTGACGCGCTACCGCACAGGAAGCGGCAACCGTCTGCTGTCCAAGCACCGCGAGCTGCGGGCGTTGGTCGCCGCTTTGCGGCGTGGAGAAACAGTGGGCATTCTGGCGGATGTCCATGTTCAACCGCAGCACGGCGTATTCTGTGAGTTTTTCGGCCGTCCGGCCAGTACGTCGCCGTTGGTGGCGCGGCTGGCGCGGCGAACCGGCGCAGCAGTCGTCCTTGGTTATCTGGTTTGGGACGCTGCCCGCAAACGGCATCGGCTGATTTTTGAGCCGCCGCCAGCGCTAGTACGGACGGCGGATGAGGATTTTGATGTTCGGGAAAACACGGCGCGACTAACGCGCCGCTGGGAGGCGATTGTCCGGCGCCATCCCGATCAGTGGCTTTGGATTCATCGCCGGTGGAAAAGCCAACCGGCGGCGGTGATGTCGCCGGCTGTCGCCGACGACGCGACTCTGATGACCTTGGGAAACGACTGATGCTGAAACGAAGAACGATCCTCACCGCTCCGGCGGTTTTTGCGTTGTGCTGGTTGTGGACGACGCCCCTCTACGCCGAGGGGACGGCGTTTTGGGAGGTGACCCGCAAGGAGGACTATCTGGCGGGACGGTTGGTGGGGTTATCTGTGTCTGATAACGGTATTTTGCGCGTGGCACCGACGCCGAAGCTGGTCGGCGATACGCAACAGCCCTTTGCCCTCTGTAGCCTGTTGGTCGGCGGCGAGGTCTATATCGGCACAGGCCATGACGGCAAGCTGTTTAGAGTCGGCGCGGACGGTGCAACGAAGCTCGTCGCTGATTTTGAAGAGCTGGACGTGACGGCGTTGGCGACGGACGGCAAGGGCAGCGTGTTTGCTGCGACCTCGCCAGAGGGGAAGATTTACGAGTTGACCGGCGAGAAGGGGTTTCGCGTGGTGTACGACCCACCGGAGAAGTACATCTGGGCGATGGGTTGCCTGGCGGACGGAACGCTCGTCTATGCGACCGGCGCGAAAGGCGGCGTCTTTGCGCTTGCTCGCGGGGCGACGGCCGTCAAATCACTGCTGACGACGGATGAGTTCAACGTCACGGCGCTGGCAACGGCGGCGGACGGGGCGATCTGGGTAGGGACGGATCCCGGTGGGTTAGTCATTCGGATTGCACCCGACGGCAGGGCGACGGCGGTGTTTGACGCGCCATCCCGTGAAATCCGGCGGCTGGTGTTGTCGCCCGACGGTACGGTGTTTGCGCTGGGGATTGGGGAAGGGAAACCAGCGGCGTCCGGGGGCGGGAGTTCGGGGACGGCGACGGAGACAACGGCGAGTGAGGGTGAAGGTGGCGGCGCAGGGGCGTTGCGTCCGGCGTCCGGGGGAACAACGCTCTACCGGCTAGAGATGGACGGACGCCAAACTGCCGTCTGGACGGCGACTGATACGGCGACCGTCCTGCTGCGCCGGCCGGACGGCCTGTTGGTCGGGTTGGGAAGCAACACGACTGGCGGGCAGGGGCGGCTATTTTTGGTGGCGCCCGACGGGCGGGCGACGTTGGTGGGGACAGTTGAGGAAGAGCGGATTGCGGCGGTGGAAGCCAGCGCCGGTGACACGCTCTACATTGTCACCAGCGGTCTGGCGAAGCTCTACCGGCTGAGCGCCTCGGCGCAGGACGAGGGGATATTTACGTCGGCCGTACAGGACGCGAAGGCGGTGGTGGAGGCGTGGGGGCGGATTGTCGTCGAGGGGACGGGTGAGATTTTTGTGCAAACGCGAACAGGCAACACCCAGACGCCGGGCGCGTTGTGGAGCGAGTGGTCGGCGGAGACGCCGGCGCCGGGGGGCATGATTGCCAGTCCGAAGGCGCGGTTTTTGCAGTGGCGCTTAAGGCTGAAGCCGGGCGCGGAAGTGACGGCGGTGCGCGCAGCGTACCTGCCGAAAAATCTTGCACCGACGATCTCTTCTTTTGCTGTGTTGCCGGTTGGGGTTGCGTTGCAGGAAGCGGTTGTCCCGCCGCCCGATCCCGGCGTGATGACTTCCGGCCTCGATCCGGCGCAATTCGGCGTGGTGGTCAACCAGCCGCCGCGCAAGGTTTTTCAACGCGGGGCGCGGACGCTGCAATGGCAGGCCGAGGACAAAAACGGGGATACGCTGACCTACCGGTTGTCGTACCGATTACGCGGTCAAACGGCGTGGAGGCCGCTGGCCGACAAGCTGCGCAATCCGTTCTTTGTGATTGCGCCGGAGGCGCTGCCGGATGGGACATATGAGTTTCAGCTTGAGGTGAGCGACGGCGCTTCCAACCCGCCGGCGTTGGCGCTGACCGCCTCGCAGGTGTTGTCGCCGGTGGTGATTACGAACTCCCTTCCGAAGATCACCTTTTCGCCCGTCGTCGTCGCCGCAAAGGAGTCGAAGCTGCGGGTGGAGATTGTAACGACGACGGCGCCGCTCAAGTCGGTTGAGGCGTCGTTCAACGGCGACGACTGGACGCTGATCTATCCCGACGACTTGGTTTTGGACGCGCCGCGTGAGGTGTTCACCTTGACTTACCAAAACCTTGCGCCGGGTGAGTATCTGGTTTCGGTACGGGTGTTGGACGCCGCGTTGCACACGACGAGCGAAAAGTTTGTGCTGGTGGTCAAGCCGTGACTGCGGCGACCTAGAAAGCATACTCATCACCTAGGCAAGGCGCTGTATGCGTCGGATTGTGAGGGTCATCCTTTGATTACTGACTGTCAGAAATGACACCGCCGGCGGCAAGCTCCATGAGTCGGCTGATGATGGCGTCGGCAGGCCGGTTTGGACGCAGCCACAACAGCCCGCCGCCGTCCCCGATGGGGAGGACGACTTCGATTTCGGCTGTCGGCTCCGGCTCAAGGCGGATGGTTTCGAGTCCGGCGCGCAGCCGCTCAAGCTCCAGCGGCGTGAAAAAGGTCAGCCAAACGGCGTCCCAGTGGAATTCGGGGCTTTCGACGATGGTCTGGAAAAGCTCAGGGGTGGCGGATGCGGCGAACCCAACGCGCCAGTGGTCACCGGCGGGTGTTGCGATTTCGACGACCGTCTCCAGAAGGTCTTCGTAGGGAAGCTCGGAGGCGCGTTCGTCATCGGTGATGAGGCAGATGGGACGGTCGGCGGCGGCGTAGGCAAGGAGCGCCGCCGCCGTCTGTTGCCAGTGTTGGAAATCTTGGTCGGAAAGGAAGGGCAGCGAGGATAGGATTTCAACGCCGCCGTTTGGCAGCTTGTGACAGACAAACTTCATAACTGCTGGCGGCCGGTGACAGTCTGCCGCGCACCAAAGCGAATACCGATGCACCACGTTGGCGAAATACTCGTCGCCCACAACACGTCCCGGATGCGCCTACGACAATGCGGAAGCGGGTCAATGTAAACGAGCCGGACGCCCGGTGTGCCGTCAGCGTTGCAGAGTTTGCCGGCCTTATTTCCGGCAGGGTCTTCATAACCTGCAGGTTGTCGCCGAAAATGAGCAGGTTGTGCCGTCCGTCGTCGTTCCGACCGAAGGTGCGCACTGGTTGCAGCGGCACAGCCAGCGTGTTGGCTATGATGTCCTCCTACGTTCCTTGCTGTGTCAAAAGGACCTGAACCACCATGACCATCCCTATCGCTTCCTCCGCGCTGGCCGACCTAGCGCGCGCCGAACGCGATTACCGCTTTCTGGTTGAGTGCTTCCGCGAGGTGCTCGAAGAAACCGGCGAGTCGACGCTCGTGACGGCGCTGTCAGTCCGCGACGGCGTCCTGCCGCCGCCCGAACAACACGAACGATTCGTCCGAGTTTGCTCTATTGTGTTCCAACTGCTCAACATGGCTGAGGAGAACGCCGCCGCCCAAAATCGCCGCGCGCTCGAAGCCAGCGCTGGCTGTGCCGCCGAACCGGGGCTGTGGGGCGCGGCGCTCCGCCGGGCGCAGACCCTCGGTGAAGACGCCGCCGCCATCGCCGCACGCCTCCCCACCATTCACGTCGAGCCGGTCCTCACCGCGCACCCAACCGAAGCCAAACGGGCGACCGTCCTCGAACACCACCGGCGGTTGTATCTGTTGCTCGTCAAGCTCGAAAACTCCGTCTGGACGCCCAACGAACGCCGCGCCATCCGCGCCGACATCAAACGCGAACTCGAACGCCTGTGGCGGACTGGCGAAATCTACCTCGAAAAACCGACCGTCGCCGACGAACTGCGCAACGTCCTGCACTACCTGACGACGACGCTTCCCGAAGCCGTCGGATGGCTCGACCGGCGATTGCTGGAAGCTTGGGACGAACTCGGTCTGGACGCCGCCATGCGTCCAACCGACCCGGCGCAGTGGCCGCGCCTGACGTTCGGGACGTGGGTCGGCGGCGACCGCGACGGCCACCCGCTTGTCACGCCCGAAATCACCCGCGAGACACTTCTCACCTTACGCCGAACAGCTATCGCCCTGCTGCGCCGCCGGTTGACCGACCTGGCTGCGCGCCTGAGCCTGTCCGACCACCATCGGACGCCGCCGGACGACTTGCGCGTCTTCCTCCACGAAGCCGAAGCCGCTGACGACCCAGCGCTGCGGGCGGCACTCGCCCGCAACCCCTACGAGTCGTGGCGGCAAGCCGTCAACGTCATGCTTGCCCGCCTGCCCAACGATGATGCCCCGGCGGAAGCTGCGCGAACGCTCTACCATACGGCTGCTGAACTGGCGGCCGACCTGCGGCGCTTGGGCGCGGCGCTGTGCGCAGTCGGCGCACGGCGGCTGTGCGAAGGCGATGTGTGGCCAGTGCTCCGGCTGGTGGACGTGTTCGGCTTTCACCTCGCCGTGCTTGACATTCGCCAGAACAGCGCCATGCACGAACGCGCCGTCGGCGAGTTGTTGGCGGCGGCCGGCGGCGACAGCGACTACGCCGCCTGGGACGAAGCGCGTCGCCTCGCTTTCTGGAATGAAGAACTCACCCGCGCCCGACCGTTCGCCCACCCGGACGCGCCGCTCGGCGACGCCGCCCGGACAGTCGTCGGGGCGCTGCGGGTCGCCGCCGAACACGGTAAGACCTACGGCTGGGACGGCCTCGGCGCGTTGATTGTCAGCATGACGCGCTCTACGTCGGATTTGCTCGCCGTCTATGGCCTAGCGCGCGAAGCCGGGCTGACCGTGACAACGCCTGACGGCTTAGTGTGTCCGTTGCCGGTTGTCCCACTCTTTGAAACGCTCGATGATTTGACGCGCAGCCCGGACATTCTGAAGGCGTTTTTGACGCACCCCATGACGCAGCGGAGTCTTGCTTGGCGACACCGCGCCGACCGACCGCCGACGCAGCAGGTGATGATCGGCTACAGCGACAGCAACAAGGACGCCGGCCCGATTGCTAGTCTGTGGGCGCTCTACCGCGCGCAGGAACGGCTTGCCGAAGTCGGGCGCGCGCACGGCGTCGCCATTCGCTTCTTTCACGGTCGCGGTGGCACGCCCAGTCGCGGCGCTGGCCCGACGCACCGCTTTCTAAGCGCCCTGCCGCCGCGCGCTGTATCCGGCGAGCTGCGACTGACCGAACAAGGGGAAACGATTTCGCAGAAATACGCCAACCTCATCACGGCCACCTACGAGTTGGAGCTATTGGTCGCCGGTATGTTCGAAGCCGTGACCGTCGCGCGCCGAACGCCGCTGGCTACGCCGCATCCGCTGGAAGGCGTTCTGGATGATTTGGCGCGATATGGGCGCGACGCCTACCAAGCCTTGTTGCGGCAGCCCGGCTTTCTGGCGTTTTTCACGCACGCGACGCCGCTGGACGCCATTGAAGCGAGTCGCATCGGGTCCCGGCCGGCGCGGCGGACGGGGCAACGGACGCTGGCCGACCTGCGCGCCATTCCGTGGGTGTTTAGCTGGAGTCAGGCGCGGTTTTTCCTACCGGGGTGGTACGGGGTGGGAACAGCGTTGGAAACGCTGGCGACCAGCGATCCGGCGCGGTTTGCCGCGCTGCGGCGGGATGCGCTCCAGTGGTACCCGACGCGCCTGTTGCTGATGAACGTCGGCAGCCAACTGCTTTTGGCTGACGCCGCTTGGATGCAGGCCTACGCCGAGCTTGTTCCTGATGCGACTGTGCGCGCGGACATTTTGGGGAGCATTTTGGCGGAGTTTGACCGGACGCGCCGCTGGGTTGAGACGGTGTTTGGCGCGCCGCTGGCGGAACGTCGGCAGCGGACGGCGTTGACGATGCAACTGCGCCGCGCCGGTCTGGACGCGCTGCACCGGCGGCAGATTGAACTGCTGAAGGTATGGCGCGACGGCGGAGTGCAAGACAACGGGGCGCGCCGCGAAGCGTGCCTGAGGGATTTGCTGTTGACCGTCAACGCCATTTCAAGCGGGCTAAAAAGCACCGGCTAGAGCGTTTCCGCAAAGGCTGCTCCGGCGTGGCGGTCCGGCGAGCGGGCAGGGCGGTAACCGCTTTCCCTGCGCCGGAGGGCAGACCTGCGACAAGCGCGAAAGAGGAGCCGCGCTTTCCGGGACGATGCGGCGACGTAGGGAACGCCGCCGCATCGCAACGGTTAGCCAACTTGCTGTCTGCCCTGGTTACCTTTGGAGAAGGCTTTAGAAGGGAACGTCGCTGTCCTCGACAGTGTCTTCCGGCACGGCTTCGCTGGCCGCGCCGACTGGCCGTTCTGTTCGGCCATCTCCGTCGCTGCGGCTGCCCACTAGATGCAGCTCCGTTGCGGTGACTTCCAGCGTCATGCGTTTGACGCCTTCGTTGTCGGTCCACTCCCGCGCCGCCAGCCGCCCCTCGATGTACACAGGGCTGCCCTTTTTGAGGAACTTATGCGCCGTTTCAGCCAGATTGCGCCAGGCCGTGACGCGAAACCAGGTTGTAGTTTCCGTCGGTTCGGCGTCGCCCTGCCCCTTCTTCCGCTCGCTGGTGGCGACTGAGAAGGTGCAGACCGGAACGCCCTGCGTGGTGTAGCGCATTTCCGGGTCGCGGCCCAAATGGCCGTAAATAATGATTTTGTTGAACGACATGGCGGTTTTTCCTCAGCGGCTTTACGGCAGGTGCGTCTTGAAAAAGCGTTGAACCCGGTCCCAAGCGTCGTAGGCGGCGTCCGGGTGGTAAACTTCTGGACGTGTGTCGTTAAAGAAGGCGTGGCTTGTTCCGGGGTACACGTGAAACTCGTAGACTTTGCCGTGGCGGTCAAGTTCGTTGCGCAAGGCGGCGATGGCTTCGTGGTTGACAAAGGCGTCGTTTTCGGCGAAAAGGCCAAGCACCGGCGCGGACAACTTAGCGAAGTCAGGTTTGACGTTTGGGTGGATGCCATAGAAATCCACGCACGCCCCAATTTCGGGGTTTTCGCAGGCGGCGTAAAGCGCCAGTTGGCCGCCCATACAAAAACCAACGACGCCGACTTTGGGGTGCCCCTGGGTGGCGGGATGGGCCAGCAGTGCTTGAACCACAGCCCGCAGTCGTTCCGCTGTTGTCGCGATGTTGAGCGCCATCATGAGCTTGCCGGCTTCGTCCGGCGAGGTGGTCGCCCGGCCGTCATAGAGGTCAGGCGCAAACGCCGTGTAGCCGGCCGTTGCAAAACGGTCGGCGACGGCTTCGATGTGGGGTACCAATCCCCACCATTCCTGTAAAACAATGACGCCGGGGCCGCCGTCCGCCGGAACGCTCAAGTAGCCCGCGACAGTGATGTTGTTTGCCGTCAGTTCAGTTCGTTGTCCAGCCATGGGGATGCGCCTCCACAAATCAGCATCATCAGGGGACGCCGTTGCACAGGCGAAACGGCCTGCCGGTCTGCCCACCCGTTAGTCGGTAATCTGGGCCTTTTGGAGTCGGCCGCTGAAATCAACGTAGAGCGTTTTCCATTCCGAGAAAATGTCCAGCGCCTGCAAACCGCCTTCGCGGTGGCCGTTGCCGGTGCCCTTAATGCCGCCGAACGGCAAGTGAACCTCAGCGCCAATGGTCGGTGCATTGACGTAACAAATACCGGCCTCAATGTCGCGCATGGCACGGAAGGCCCGGTTGACATCCGCCGTGTAAATCGCCGCCGATAACCCGTAGCCGACGCCGTTGGCGATGCGAATGGCGTCTTCAAGGTCCTGACAGGGGATGACGGCCGTCACAGGGCCAAAAATTTCTTCCTGCGCAATCACGGCGTCCGGCGCGACGTCGCCAAAGACGGTCGGGGCGATGAAGTAGCCGTGGGCCAGATCGCCGTCGGTGACGCGCGTCCCCCCACAGAGAAGCTTTGCCTGATCGCGGGTTCGTCCAATCTCAATGTAGTGGAGTACCCGTTCGAGTTGGTCCTGATTGACGACCGGGCCAACGTCGGTCGCCGGATCGCGGCCGTCGCCGACGCGTAGGGCCATGGTGCGTTCAACCAGCATCTGCGTGAACTTTTTGACGACCTTTTTGTGGACGATGAGCCGCGACGCCGCCGTACACCGCTGGCCGGTCGTGCCGAACGCGCCCCAGACAGCGCCTTCGACGGCAAGCTCCAAGTTAGCGTCGTCCATGATGAGAATGGCGTTTTTGCCGCCCATTTCTAGACTGCATTTCTTGCCCTTATCGGCGGCCTGCATGGCGATGAGGCGGCCGACCTGCGTCGAGCCGGTGAACGACACAAGGCGAATCGTCGGATGCGTCACCAAGGGCGCGCCGGCCGTTTCGCCGTAGCCCGTGACCATGTTGACGACGCCGGGCGGCAGACCGGCCTCTTCAAAGGCCTTGATGAAACGATACGCCGACAGGGGCGTGTCTTCGGCCGGCTTGATGACGACGGTGTTGCCGCACAGGATGGCTGGGAGAATTTTCCACGAAGGAATAGCAATAGGGAAGTTCCACGGCGTGATGAGGCCGCAGACGCCGATGGGGTCGCGCACCGTCATGGCGAACTTGTCGGCGAGTTCCGAGGTGGTTGTCTGGCCATAGAGGCGGCGGCCCTCGCCGGCGACAAAGTAGGCCATGTCAATGGCTTCCTGCGTGTCGCCGCGCGTTTCCTTGAGAATCTTGCCCATTTCCCGCGTCATGTCCTGCGCAATGGCTTCTTTGTCGCGGATGAGGATTTCGCCGACGCGAAAGATGTACTCGGCGCGCTTGGGCGGTGGGACGAGTCGCCACTTGGGGTAGGCTTCGGCGGCGGCGGCGACGGCGGCGTCCACATCCTCGGCTGTCGAGTAGGGAAAATAGCCGATGATGTCACGGGTGTCGGCGGGATTGCGGTTGGCGAACGTCTCGCCGTTTTTGGCCGGAACCCATTCGCCGCCAATGTAGTTGGCGTAGGTCGGCGGCGCGGCGGTCTTTTTGGCGGCGGCGGTGGAAGCTTTCTTGTTGGGCATGGAAGTTTCAGTGGTCCTCCCGAAGCTGGGGATATCCGGCGCTAGCGTTGTCCGGCCAAGGTGGGTTTAGCGATGGCGTGGCAGCCAGTGCAAGCGAATTTTTCATCGAGCCATTTTTGCGGGTGATTTGGTTGCAAGCGATGCCCGACGGCGGCGCCGTGGTTGGGGTCATGACAACTCAGGCATTGGGCGCGCCGTTCGCGCACCGGCAAGTCGGGTTTTTGGCGCGACACATCGCAGGCGGCCGCCACCGGCAGCGGACGCTTGCCGGTGCTGGATAGGTACGCCAGTCCGAGGATGACCAAGGCGACGACGGCGGCGAACAGCGCATCGCGTTTCTGAAAGCGGAAGGCCATGGAATGAAAACGCGCCGATGGGCGGCGGCAGGCGGCGCGACGGTTGTTTTGGAGTCCGGGTTGCGCACGGCGGTTACCCTGCGCCAAACATACACCAAAGGTCTGGTAATGAACAAAAGATGAGCGGGCGTCCGCCGCCGGGACGCCCGCCCGCTGTCCTCGGAGGCGCCGGCGTCAGTTGCGTCCCAACGGAACGACCAAGAAAAGATTGACGCCGCCGCGATAGATGCGCAGGAGGACCTCGCCTCGGCTTTGGCGGACAGCGGCGTCGAACGCCGCGACGCTCGAAATAGGTTGTTGGTTGACCTGCAGGATGATGTCGTCGCGTTGCAGGCCGGCTTCAGCTGCGGCGCTGTTGGGCTGGACAGCGCGGACGATGACGCCGCCTTTCAGGTTGAGTCGGCTGCGGACGGCCGGCGACAGTTCGGCGACCATGACGCCCGCCAGCGCGCCGCCGTCCGGCGTATCGGTGCGGGGGGCGTCGGCGTCGTCCGTCCCTTTAGCGAGCGGCTGATCGTCGGGCAGTTCGTCTAAGGTGGCAGTCAACTCACGCGGCGCTTTGTTGCGAAGAATCTTGAGTTTGACCGTCGTGCCGGGCGGTGTCTGGGCGACGGTTAGGCGCAGGGTGCGCAGATCGCGGACCGGCCGCCCCTCAAACTCCACAATGACATCGCCGGGTTGGAAACCGGCTTTCGCCGCCGGGCTGTCGGGCGCAACATCAGTAACGACAACGCCCTGTTGGTTCGTGACGCCGAACTGCTTGGCGAGGGCCTCGTTGAGGTCCTGCAGCGTGACGCCAAGGTAGCCGCGTACGACGCGGCCCTTGGTGATGAGCTGCTCCATCACCAACCGCGCCATATTGATCGGCACAGCAAAGCCGATGCCTTGGTTGCCCTGCGCGCCGCGCGCAATAATGGCGGTGTTGATGCCGATGAGCTGGCCCTGAAGGTTGACGAGCGCGCCGCCAGAGTTGCCGGGATTGATGGCGGCGTCGGTCTGGATGAAGTCCTCGTAGGCTTCAATACCGAGGTTGCCGCGTCCCAAGGCACTAATGATGCCGAAGGTGACGGTCTGGCCCAAGTCGAAGGGATTACCAATAGCAAGGGCAAAGTCACCAACCTGCACCTGACTGGAGTCGCCGAGCGGCATGGCAGGCAGATTGGTTTCGTCCACCTTGAGCACGGCGATGTCAGTTTTCGGGTCTGTGCCAATGAGCTTGGCCTTGAGGCTGCGGCCGTCGGCGAACGTCACCTTGATGTCGCCAGCGCCGTCAATGACGTGGTGGTTGGTGAGAAGATAGCCGTCGGAGCGAACAACGACGCCAGAGCCGAGGCTGGTGATTGGTTGGCGGCGCTGCGGCGTCGGGCCGAAGATGTCCGGGAAGAACGGGAACTCAAAACCAAGGTCGGGTTGGCTGCGCGTTGTACGGGTGGTGGAGATATTGACGACGGCCGGCAGGGTGGCTTTGACCACCGAGGCGAAACCGGTGGCGGGGAGTGAGGCGTCGCTTGCCCCGCCGGGGCGGACGATGACGGGTGGGGTTGGTGGGGGTGGTGGGTTGAACCAGCGGGCGGCCGCCGTGCCGCCGACGCCGCCCAGCAGCGCGGCAGTGACAAGGAGTGCGACGGCGAGCCAGGTTTTGATATGGAGGGCGTGGTTGGCGATGGCTTGGAAGGGGCGGGTTATAGGTACAATCGTCTGATAACGAGTCATGAGTGTAGTCTCTCCTTGGCACATAACCTCAGCAGGCGTAGGCTTCAAATGGCTGTTTCAGGCGAACCATGGTCGCTTGAGCTGGCAATGTTCGTCTAGGGAAACCGCCAGTTGTCCAACGACTGGCGGTTAGAAAAGTTCCACGGGCGGCGGTTAGAACAGTTCGCTGCTGGGCGCGGCAGCCTCCGGTGGGCCGAAGACGCGCTGGAAGATGGCGTCTACATGGCGCAGGTGGTGGCGTACGTCAAAGAGCCGCGCAAGGTCATCCGGCGTCAGCAGGCGTTGTATTTCCGGGTCTTGGCTGACCAATGTTCGAAAATCGTCGCCGGCGTCCCAGGCTTGGAGGGCGAGCCGTTGGACGAGGGCGTAGGCGGCTTCGCGCGCTAGCCCGCGCCGCGTAAGTTCGAGCAGCAGCGTTCCAGAAAAGATCACGCCGCGCAGTTGGTCGAGGTTAGCGCGCATCCGTTCGGCGTCTACGACCAGTCCCGCCACCAACTCCTTTGCTTTGACCAGCATGTAGTCGGCGAGGATACAGCTATCTGGCAGAATGATGCGCTCGACGCTCGAGTGGGAGATGTCACGTTCGTGCCAGAGGGCGATGTTTTCGAGCGCCGCTTGCGCGTTAGCGCGGAGGACGCGCGCCAGCCCGCAGAGTTGCTCAGAGACAACAGGGTTGCGTTTGTGTGGCATGGCGGAAGAACCCTTTTGGCCGGCGCCGAAGGCTTCCCGCGCTTCACGCACTTCGGTGCGTTGGAGGTGGCGCACTTCAAGGGCCAGTTTTTCGACGCTTGCGCCGATCAGCGCCAACGTTGTTAGAAGCTCGGCGTAGCGGTCGCGCTGGATGATCTGCGTTGAGATGGGGTCGGGTTGCAGGCCAAGGCGTGCGCAGACCCGCGCTTCGACTTCAGGTTCGAGGTGGGCGAAAGTGCCAACCGCGCCGGAAATTTTGCCGACGGCGACGGTTTGGCGCGCCTGCGCTAGTCGCCGCCGGTTTCGTTGCGCGTCGGCGTAGTGGAGCGCCAGTACCAGTCCGAACGTTGTCGGTTCGGCATGGACGCCGTGGGTGCGACCAATCATGACAGTGTTTTTGTGTTCGTAGGCGCGGGCCTTCAGCGCTGCGGCGAAGGCGTCCAAGCGGCGCAGAAGCAGGTCGCAGGCGTCCCGCATCAGAATAGCGTTGGCGGTGTCCACCACGTCAGACGACGTGAGGCCGAAGTGAACGTAGCGTGCGGCGGGACCGATGTGTTCCGCAAGCGCCGTCGTGAAGGCGATGACATCGTGGCGCGTTGTCTGCTCCAGCTCAGCGATGCGTTCGACGGAAAGCCGAGCTTTGGCGCGGATCTCGGCTGGGATGTCGGCCGGGATGAGGCCCATTTCAGCCTGAACCTCACAGACAGCGAGTTCGACGGCGAGCCACGTCGCAAAGCGCCGTTCATCGCTCCACAGAGCGGACATTTCGGGCAGGGCGTAGCGTGGAATCATAGCTGTGGGGCGGTAGCAAGGCTGGGGTCGAACCGGCACAGGGCGTTGCGAACAACATCTGGGAGCGGCTGGGCGGTGCGGGTGTGGGGGTTGGCGTGGACGTAGATCAGTTCACCGTTGGTCAGGCAGATGTCCTGACGGTACACGGCGAGGGCGTAGGTCATACTGGAGCGGCCGAGGCGTGTGCACCGGACAGCGATGTCGAGTAAGTCATCAAAGCGGGCCGGGGCGCGGTATTCAAGCGTCGCCTTGACCAAAAAGAGGTCGGTATCAGCGGTGGCGAAGGCGTCAGGGTAGCGCAGACCGGCTGCGCGCCAGTACTCTGTAATGCCTACGTCAAAATAGGTCAGGTAGTGGCCGTTGAAGACGATGCCTTGGGCGTCCACTTCGGCCCAGCGGACGCGCAGCGTATGCATGAAGGTGAAATCTGAGCGGGGCAGGGGCATGGCTTACAGGGTGTACCAGTGTGGCAGACCGTCGGGCGGGGCGACGGCGACAACCGCTTCCCAATCGCGGTGCGGTCGGACGCCGTCCAGCGCCTGAAGCGCGGCCAGACGGGCTAGGTCGGGGTGGTTGTTGTGGCGGCTAAGGTGCGCCAGGATGATGTAGGCGGCGTCGCCGTCGAAGTCCTCGCGTAGAAAGCGGGCCATTTCATCGTTGGAAAGATGGCCGAGCCGTCCGGCGACGCGCTGCTTGAGTTCCCATGGGTACGGGCCGGCGCGGAGTAGGTCGCGGTCGTGGTTGGCTTCAAGGACGAGGGCGTGGCAGCCGGTTAGGCGGCGGGCGACGTGGGGCGGGATGTAGCCGAGATCGGTAACGACGGCGAGTTTGACGCCGCCGGCAGTCGCTGTGAAGATGAAGGGTTCGGCGGCGTCGTGGGGGACAGCGATGGGGGTGAGAGTGAGGTCGCCGATGACAATCGGCTGTTCGGCCGTCAGCGGGTCGGCCCAGCGAATGGCGGCGGCGTCTTTTTCCGGTAGGCGCAGGTTGCGCCGGGCGTCTGAAGCGATAAAGACCGGAAGGTTCAGGCGGCGTGCGATGACCGACAGTCCAGCGATGTGGTCGGTGTGTTCGTGGGTGACGACGATGGCGGCGAGGCGGGTCGGATCAAAGCCAAGGGCGGTCATGCGCTGGACGAGGGCGCGGGCGGACAGGCCGGCGTCGAGGAGAACGGCCGTGCGGGTGGTTTCAATCAGGGCGGCGTTGCCGGTGCTGCCACTAGCAAGAATAGTGAACCGCATCTGGTAATTTATGATCTGGGAGTTCAGCTGTTACATGAACCGTTGAACGTGAAACATGGCGCGGGATGTGGAGCCAGTCGGGTTGCAGGCCGAAGCGCCCTAGGGGGCCGAGGGCGAGGCCGGAGAAGGTGCGGCCGGCGAAGGTTGCCTGCGCCAAGTGTTGCAGGTCGGCGTGAGTCACAGCCTTAATCTCCCGCTCTAGAGTTTTGTTGCTAAAGATTTGTCCGAAGGTAATTTCCTGGTAACCATTCTGGTTGGCACGAACGCCGGCGGCGTCATGGCCGAGGTGGAGGTTGGTCAGGTGTTGCGCCTTAGCTAGTTCGACCTCTTCGGGGGTGAAGTCGCCTTGGGCGATAGCGGCGACTTCGCGGATGATGGCCTGCACGGTGCGCTTGAGGTGACGGGGAGCGACGGCGGCGTAGATGAGCAGGACGCCCGCGTCGCGGTACGCCATGGTGTCAGCGTAGATGTTGTAGGCGAGGCCGGCTTCTTCACGGATGCGTAGGAAGAGCCGTGAACTGAGGCCGCCGCCGAGCAGCGTCGTCAGCAGGGTGGACGCCGTCCGGTGCGGCGATAGGAGAGGGGGGGCGGGCAGGCCGAGCAGCAGGTGGGCCTGTTCAACGTCGCGTTCGTGGTTGAGGCAGAATGTCGGCGCGCCGACATAAGGCTCAACTTCTTGATATTCAGGTGGTTGCGGCGCATCTCCGAAGTAGGCGCGGGCGGCTTCTAGGAGGTCGTCGGGGTTGACGTGTCCGGCGACCGACAGCACCAGCTGGCTGGGATGGTAGGCGAATTGGTGAAACCGGCGCAGGTCGGCCGGTGTGAGGCGACGCAGGGTGCGCGGCGTGCCTTCAATCGGTCGCCCTAGGGCGTGGTTGGGGAAGAAGTTGGCCAAAAACCGCTCGAAGATGAGTTCTTCGGGGTTGTCGGCGATCATCTTCATTTCTTCGAGAATGACGGCGCGTTCCCGCTGAAACTCCGTTTCGTCAAAGCGTGGCGCGCACACCAGGTCGGCCAGTAAGTCAAGCGCCTGCGACCAGTACAGGTCCAGCGTTTGGATGTGGTAGTTGACGCCTTCCATCATCGTAGCGGCGTCAACCTGTCCGCCCAAGCGGTCGCTCTCGACGGCGATCTGGCGGGTAGTGCGGCGTTCCGTCCCCTTGAAGAGCATGTGCTCGACGAAGTGGCTGACACCGTTGAGCAGCGCTGGTTCGTGACGTGCGCCGATGCGGCTCCAGACGGAAAGCGCCACGGAGCGCACATGCGCCATCGGCTCGACGATGACGCTGAGGCCATTCGGCAGCTTTGTCTGGTGACGGCCGCGCCGCGCCGGCGCACGGCGCGGTGTCGTCAGGTGGGCGGGGATGTAAGGTGAAGCCTGATGCGGCGCAGCGTCTGGGGTTGGGGTGGGTGGGATGGCTTTCTTCACAGGGCAATGGTGGTGGGTTTGGTGAGGGTCAGGCGCACAATTGTCCCTTGCGGCAGCCGGATGTCATTGCCGCGTGTGAGGAGGACGCCGCCCAGCGCGCCGCCGCCGAGCGTTGCCGCCGCCGCCGGCCCACTGCCGCCGCTGAGAACGATGACGCCGGCGCCAATGCTGCCCAGCCAGCCGCCATTGATGGTGTTTTGGACGGTGCGCCGCCCTGACCGGCCGCCGGAGACGGTGCCGTCGCGGTCGGCGCGCAGGCGGGCTTCATTACCGACATCGTCCACCGAGACGACGACCGCCGCCATCTGCTGGTGACCAAGGTCGGTCACCAAGGTGTCGAAGACCATGCGGAGACGCGCCGGGCGCTGGGGCATCTTCGCCGGGCTGACGGCGGCGATAGTCCCGCGCACTTCCGTACCTCGCGGGATGACGAGTGTCCCATCGGCGAGCCGGACGGATTCCTTGAGCTGGGCGACGACTTCATCGCCGGGGCTGTTGATGCGCGTGTGGACGGCGGTCAGGAGTTCCAGCACCAGCGGCGTACCGGCCGGCAGCGTCACGCGGTTGGTCGCAGGAAGAGTGGCCGTCCGAGGACGCACCGGTGGGTCGTTCGGCGTTTGTCCGGCGGCGACCAGCAGACCGCCGGCGAGAGCGAGCATCAGAGCCAGCGTCGGCGTTATGAGGCTGCGCCGGAAGCGGCGCTCGGCGACAGGGGATGAAGTGGTGGACGACATAGGCCAGTCAGTGCGATGCAACATACGCGATGCCTCCGCGCCCAACCCAGCGGGGCTTGGGCAAGTATAGCGAAACAGGGTCACGAATGACGTAAAAACTCCCGCAAACTGCCGAGCTTGAGTTGGAGCAATTCCTGTTCGTCAGGCGGGCAGAACGGCAGCAGGTCGGCGACAAACGCTTCGTAGAAGACCTCCGGGTTGAAGGCCGTCAGAACGCGCGCTTGTTCGGCGTGGCGAATATCCTCCAGAGCGGTCAGAAGCATTTCGTTCAGGGGACGGTTGCGCCGGCTGGCTTCGTTGTAGGCCCAGCCGGCGACGATTTCCGCCACGCGCTCACGAGGCAGCACAAAGGGTGGTTCGGTGCGCAGCAGGCGCGACAGCGAATCACCGACGACGAGCGGCGCTTTTTGGTCATCAAGGTACGCCAAAAGATCGTCAATGGCAGCGTCCACGTCAGGGTCGCCGGTGGGTTTGACTGGATTGGGACGCCGTTGGGCGGCCGGACGCGCTGGCGGCGGCGAGTTAGCGTCGCCGGGGGTCGGCGGTGGGGGCAGCGGGCCGGTCGTTGCCGCCGGGTATGCGCCGGTGACACGGGCGAAGCTTGGCGTGGCGGCGAAGCGGACTGTTGGGCGCGGCGGTCGCGTCTGAAGCGACTGCTGACGCAGGTATTCGTAGCTTTGCGCAATGCGCCGGAAGACTTCATCAATTTCGCGGCGGAGCGGCGTCGGCGCTGTCAGAAAACGGTCCGGGTGAAAGCGGTCGGCTAGGCGGAGATAGGCCGCCGTCAGGTCCTCAAGGGGTGCGCCGGCGGGGACATTAAGAATGGCGTAAGGGTTGTTGAGGCGGATGCGCGCCCAGAGATCATCCAGTTGGACGCGCAGAGTGGTGTAGTCTGGGCTGTAGGCCGGGGTCGCTTGCGAGACGGCGGCCGTTGATGCAAGGGGAATGACCGGGCGCAACGCCGCCGGGATTTCGAGCTTGCCCGTATCACGGGAGACAGTCGGTGGCTCGGTTTGTTCGAGAACACCGGCGGCGATGAGGCCGAACAACGCCTTGAGGGTGGCGGCTGGCGGCGCGCTGACCGCTACCAGAATGTGCAGCAGGTCAAGCGGCTGGGTGATGAGTTCTAGCAGTTGGCGCTCAAACGGCTTAAGCGTCATGGTTTGCAGGCGCAGCAGCGGCGACGACGAGGGCGCGATAAAGCGGTTGAGGTCGCCGAGGCCGCGCCGGATAATACCGAAGTCCTCAATCCGACGGACGCCTTCTAGGATGATGCTGGCGGTGGTGAGGTTAAGCTTGAGTTCGTCCGCGACGCGCTGTTCGCCGGCGATGAATTCAAACGCGCCGGTCGTCCAGTTGAAGACCGAGTAAATAATGTCAAGGATTTGAAAGGTGATGTTCGTGATGAGGTCGCGTTGGGACATCAGTCCGGCTTCGACAAGCGCCTGACCGAAACGTTTGCCTTCGGCGGCCTGCGCTAGTACGCGGTCAAAGTCGGCTTGCGTGATCAGTCCCTGCCGCAGGAGGGCCGCGCCGATGCGGTCTTCAGGTTGATTACTCGAGGCAAAAACGATGTTGCCGGTCTCAAAGTAAATTTGCTTTTGTTCCTCGCCGCGTTTGAGAAGCAGTTCGCCGGTGAAGCGTTCACTGTAGGCGCGGCGGATCAGATCGGGGACGCCGACGGCGGTAAGATGGCCGGAGAGGGGGCTTGGCGGTGGAGAGGACGGTGCAGCGTCGGCGGCTGGCGGCTGAGTCGGTATGGTTTCAGACATTGTGATGTGTTCCTTCGCGCGTTTGCTTGGTGCGGACGGGGATGGTGTCAGCTCATCATACTCGGTGATTCCCCGATAGGCTACCTGTGATGAGGCGGCGGCGCATCAGCTCGAAGAGGTATTGCTGGGCGAGACCAGCAACGGAACCGAGGGTTGCGGCGACGGCAGCGATGCGGCGGCGGTCGGCGGCCGGTGACGGCGGCGACGGGTCACCTAGCAGGATAGCGAGGGCGCGGCGTACCCAAACATCCACTGGGAAGGCTTCCCAGCGGTGGAAACCGAACAGAAGGACGCATTCGGCGACTTTAGGGCCGACGCCTGGCAGAGTGCGAAGGGCTTGCCGCAGGGCGGCGGTGGGGAGAGTGGCGGCATGTTCCCAGAAGCGGCGGTCACGGCTAATTTGCTGGGCGAGACGGCTGAGGTAGCGGTCACGGTAGCCGACGCGGCAGACGGTGCGGAGGGTGGCAGGATCAGCGGCGGCAAGCGCTTCGGGGGTGGGGAAGGCATAGTGGTCGTCGCCAAGGGGCTGGCCGAACGTGCGACTGATAATGTCAATAATCTGGCGGATACGGGGTAAGTGGTTGTTGGCTGAGACGACAAAAGAAACCAACGTTTCAAACCACGGCTGTCGCAGCAGGCGTAAACCGGCCAGTTGGTTGAAGAAAGCGCCGAGTGGGTCGGTGGTTGGCGTCCACGCCGCTGTGCCGGACAGTCGTCGCAGGCGCTCGACGACTAGGTGGTGCGCGGCGCGGTAGTCGCGGTCGAGATCAAAGTACGCGCAGATCCGCCGCCGCCACGTTGGAGTCGGCGGGTGATTGAGAAGCCGCACCTGCCAGTTGCCATGGTCGGCGCGGACAACAGTCAGAACCGCGTCGCCAACGACGCCTTGGTACGCCGCCGCTGACGGGGCGGCGGCGATGGGCGTCCACCGAAAGGCTTGACCGCCGCAGAGGGTGAGATCGGGATTGAAATCGGCCGGGAGAGAAACCAAGTCGGACATGAGGCGTCACCGGCGCGGCCGTCGTCAGGGCCGCCGGAAGAGGTCCTCACTTAGGCCGGGCGGGAGTTGAATGTCGGTGAACGTCAACGTCACGGTGCGCCCGCCCTGAACGCTGCGGACGATGCGGTGGGGCAGCCAGATGTCGTTGACGGGTTTAAAGTCTTCATAGCGTTCTTCAATTTGGAGTGGGCGGCCAAGGGCGGTTGGGAGTTCATAGGCGCATTTGACTGGACGGTAAGTTTCAAGGTCAATCACTACGTCGTAGGTGTCGCCGTCGCCGTCGGTGACGCGGATGGTTTCCTCAACCCGGCCGTCGGCTAGGTGACGTGAAAAGCGCACAACCGCGTTGCCGGGCGCTAGCAGTTGCTGGTAAAGGCCGACGCCAGCCAGTTTGGACTGCATGCGAATTTGCTTGAGCGTTTCCGGCTGGGAGATGCGTTCAACGCGGCCGTTGACGCGCTGCTGGAAGGTTCTTTCCATGCGCAGGAAGACCAGTCCAGTCGGGCTGCCGGGAGCCACCTCAAAGCGTAGACGTTTGTTACGTGTCCAGAACTGACGGATGGGTTTGGGGTCGGGCGCGACTTCCGGAGCGGCTAGTGCCGGCTCGACGATGATTTGCGTCCCAGAGAATTGCGCAGCGGCAATGCGTTCGATGTTGGCGCGGCCGCCGACCGCACCGAGCATGGTCCCAATCAGCGCACGGGCGCGCACCGGGGCGGAGGCGCTTTTGGAGACATCATCAGCGGCGACTGGCGTTGGTTGGGAAGCAGCGGCAACTTTCTCTTGGGTGGCTTTCGGTTTTGGCTGTTTGCCCTTGCTCTGACTGGTTTCTTTGGCCTTGTTTGCAGCGGTTTCACCTTCGTCCGACGCAGGAGCATCCGAAGTGGGTTGGGGAGCCGGCTGGGAAGCGACGGCGGCGTCGCCTTGAGCGGCTTTCGGTTTTGGCTGCTTGCCCTTGCTGGGTTGCTTAGCGTCCTTCGAGACGGTCTTGGCGCTTTCCGATGGGGTGTTGTCGAGCGCCGGGGTGGGACGTTCCACAGTTGTTGCACCTGTGTCCGGTAGGGAAGTAGTTGGCGGACTGGCGGACGTCGGTTTGGATGCTCCGGAGGCGGGACGGAGGGTGGTCGCTCGGCTTGGGTTCACAGCCAGAAATTCGCGGTGAACCTCAAGTGAGAAGCGAAGGATTTCCTCGATGTTCCACAGAATGTTGATTTTGTCGCGCTGGGAAAGTTGCACTTCGCCGCTGTCATTGCGCGGGTCATAGCTGTTGCCCATTGCAAACTGGAGGTCGGGAAGCCGTTTTGGGCTGCGCGCGCCGGCGAGCACCAAAAACACTTCACTTTGGACATCGCCTCGGATGAAGGCGCGGGAGAAAGCCTCCAGCGGAAAGGTCTGGGTTTCGCCCGTGTCAAGGTGCTCAAGCATCAGACTGGAGCGCGACAGTTGGAGGCGGACGGGTTGAGGCGCTTTTTTCTCGTTGTGGAGGAGCAGGGTGAAGTCTAGCGTACCGTCGGCGTCAAGGATGCGCTTAGCGGTGGCGATGAAGTTGGGGGTGTCGTTGAGGCGGAGGTAGCTGTGCGCGAGTACATTGAGCGCAGCGAGGTGGCGCGGGGCGACGGTCAGAACTTCAAGCAGCGTATTGACCGCTTTACTGTAATCCCTACTTGAGAAAGATTTTCTGGCTTCGTTGATGGCGTCTTCAATCAGCGTTTCGTCTAGTTCGAGTTCAATCGGCAGGGTCAAGTGTTGTCCTGACTGGATTTGAATGATTTGTGTGATGGGCCGGTACCAGCGGCTGCGCGCCTGAAGCGTATAGACGCCGGGCGCCAGTTCGCGTTTGGCAAAGACACCGGTCAACGAAGTCAGTTCATTGTACACGCGGATGTCCATGTTTGGCGTCAACGGGGTAATCGTCAGGCTGCCGACGTTGAGCTCCGGCTCAAAGACGACTTCTTGGTTGTCGCGCGGGCGTAAGACGACACGCCGTTGCCCGTCTTTGTACTTAGGGCGGTTGCGGGTTTCGATGAGATGTTCACCGGGTTCGAGGTCGTTGATTTGCAGGATGCCCGTGGAGTCGGTCACGCCGTACTGTTTGCCGTCAATAAAGACGGTGGTGCGGTCAAGTTTGGTCACGATGCGCACGGCTGCTTTAGGGAGGTAAGGTTCAAGGGCGCGAAGCGTTTTTTCCTGGGCCCCCAGCAGGCGAAGCGACTCCAAGGTTTGGCGATCAAAGGTGTCGGAAAAATCAATGCCCCGATCGCGGATTTCGCCAGCCAATGCCGTATCAGGGAAATCGTTTTGGATAAGACGTTTGATTTGTTCAAGTGAAAGTGGTTTCCCACTGCTGTTCTGGGCGGCGGTTGGGATGGTCCAAAGCAGCGGTGTGAAGCAAACAAGTGACAATAGTGACAAACGCAGTAATAAACGCATGGCAGAAGGCGGAGTTGGATTGATGATTGTATGGTTCAGAACTATCACGGCGTTGATGCTGTCACGGCGTCGCCGGTTTGGCGGCGTCCGGCGGTGACTTGAGAATTTCCAGCGATGTTTGAATCCGCCGCTTGAGGTGGCGGGCGGCAGTGTTTTTTGGGTCCTGCTTGAGGATAGCGTCGCATTGCGCCAAGGCTTCATCGTAACGGCGTTGTTCGTAGAGCGCTTGGGCGCGCGCCAGTGGTGAAACGACGCTGGCTTCCGCCGGTGGGATGTCCGGCGGCGAAACACCGGCTGGAGAAGACAGGGGTGGTGGGTTAGTCAGGCGTGGCCCCGGCTCTAACGTGATTGGCGGCGCTGGGAGGGCGGCGGTTACCGGCGTGAAGGAAGGCTTGGTTTCCGTCCGGCTGCCGCTCCAAGCGCCAGTGCGTTGACCGTCACGCCAGACGCCGACTAAATCGCGTCCGGTGGTAGAGACCTGGGCTTCAAAGGTCAACACTCGGCCGGCTTCGTTTTTCCGTTCGAGCGTCAGGCGCTGATTGTCGAGCAGCCGTCCGGTGACAGGGAAGGCTCTGGGCGGTTTGGTCGAGGTAGTAGGCGGTTCTTCCCACAGCCCTGAGAGGGCAGTGCCAGTTTGGCCAAGGCTGAGGATGAAGTCAGTGGGCTTACCGGCGGCGGGGTCCTGTACGACGCCTTTCCAGTAGCCGTTGAGGTCAAGATAGAGCGGCAGTGTGAGGCGGTAGTCGCCTTCCGGCATGTCGAAAGCGGTGGCGACGGGCAGGTAGCCGGCGCGTTGGAGCGAGATTTGGTGGCCGCCCACCCGCACGCGGGGGACAGCGAGAACGCCAGTTTGCAGGTCGGTTTCGCCGACTTGCACGCCGTCCAGCCGCACCGTCGTCATCGGTTCCGTCTGAACAGTGAGTGTAAAGAGGGCGGAGCGAAGTGGGATGTTGATTTTGGTGGGGCGGAAGCCATACTCAACGGTAACGGCCTGTTCGGCGTCTAGGTACTCAGGGTGCGTAAGGCGGATGACATGCCGGCCGGGGGGAACGCTGGGAATGGAAAAGCGGTTCAGCTGGTTGGTGGCGCCGCGCGGTTCGCCGTTGAGGTAAACGGTGGCGCCGCTGACGTTGGTGATGACGATGACAGTTGGTTTGGAGAAGAACAGAAGCAACGCGCCGCCGAGGATAAGAGCGAAAAGCATTCCCAGCCCATAGAGCCATTGTTTGACGGCGCGGCGGCTGGGAAGGGTCGCGCGAGGTGGGCGGGGGTGGGGGCGTGCAGCTACGGGTGTTTTTGGGTAAACGTTCATAGCAAGCATGGCCCATGGTGGGCACCGTGTCGGCTCCTACCCGTGGTGGGGGCGATATTTTGCTATTGCCGCCGGAATTGCAACCTGTGTTTGGCTGCTTCTAGACAATCGTCTGATAACATTCCTTAGATTGCTCACATTGAAACCGGTGATGCAACCCCTGGAAATTGTCAACGCCCACGAGCACAACCTACAAAACCTGACGCTCACCATCCCACCACGCTCCCTAACGGTTTTTACCGGCGTCAGTGGATCAGGCAAATCCTCACTAGCTTTCGACACGATTTATGCTGAAAGCCAGCGCCGCTACATTGAATCGTTCACAGCCTACGCACGGCAGTTCCTAGCCAAGCTGGAGCGTCCGGCGGTCGACGCCATTCGCGGACTCAGCCCTGCCATCGCCGTTGAACAAAAAACCGTCAGCCGTAGCCCGCGCTCGACGGTTGGCACGGCGACAGAGATTTACGACTACCTGCGGCTACTCTACGCGGCGATTGGGATACCGCACTGCCCAACCTGTGGGACGCCGATTCGCCGGCAGGCGCCGGAAGCGATTGCCGCGTGGGCGATGGGGCAACCAATTGGGACAAAGCTAATGGTCCTTGCGCCTTTGGCCCGGCAGCGCAAGGGTGCGTTCAAACGAGAACTGGCGGTGGCGCTCAAGCGGGGTTTTCCGCGGGCGCGAATTGACGGCGTGATCTGTGAACTGGATGAAGGAGAGATTCAACTCGACAAGCGCAAAGCCCACGATGTTGAAGTGATTGTTGACCGGCTGGTGGTCAAGCCGGGGAGTGAGGAACGATTACGGGCGGCGGTTCAGGCAGCGACCGAACTGGCCAACGGTTTGGTTGTGCTCTCCCTCAGCAACGGCGAGGAGGTGTTGTTTTCACTCCGGCTGGCTTGCCCGGATTGTGGGATGAGCCTCCCCGATCCCGAACCACGCTCATTTTCCTTCAACAGCCGCTTCGGAGCCTGTGAGCAGTGCAATGGGCTGGGCGCCGTGACGGAGATTGTTCCAGAGGCGATTGTAAGCGATCCCGGCCAACCACTCGGTGACTTAGCGTTTAGGGTCAGCGACCGCCAAGCGGTCAGCGTGTTGCGGGCGGCGCTTCAGGCGGTAGCGCGCCGCCATCAAGTTTCGCTTGAGACGGCTTTCCGTGACGCGCCGCCTGAGATGCGGCGGGCGTTTCTCTACGGCACAACGGAAAAACTTGTTTTTCAGCATGGCGAGAACGCCTACCGTACGCGGTGGGTTGGCGTTGCTAACTACCTCAAGGGGCGGCTTGAGGTAGGGCGCGCGGCACGCTTACGGGCGGACGTGGAGCAGTTGACACAAACGACGGTGTGTTCGGCCTGCGGTGGAGCGCGGCTGCGGCCGGAGGCGCGGGCGGTGACGGTGCAGGGGCGGCCGATTGCGGCACTGACCCAACTGCCGCTGACGGAACTGGAAGCGTGGGTGCGCAGCCTGCGCTTGACGGCACGGGAAGCGCAAGTTGCCGCTGGCGTCCTCCACGAAATCCAGACGCGACTGCGATTTCTGATTGAGATCGGTCTTGGCTATCTGACGCTCGACCGTCCAACCAGCTCACTTTCCGGTGGCGAGAGCCAGCGTGTGCAGCTCGCGACTCAGCTTGGCGCGCCGCTCCGAGGGGTGCTGTATGTTTTGGACGAGCCGAGCGTCGGTCTGCACCCGCGCGACAACCAACGCTTGCTGGCGTCACTGGAGCGCCTACGCGACGCCGGCAACACCGTCATTGTCGTCGAGCATGATGAGGCCACCATTCGTCGGGCGGACTGGGTGGTTGACCTCGGCCCGGGTGCAGGCCGACATGGCGGGCGACTGGTTGCCGCCGGTCCTCCGGAAGCTATCATGGCTGCGCCGGAATCCGTCACTGGGCGCTATCTGATTGGCGCTGCGACGGTTGCCCGGCATCGGACGCGGCGCACCCCCAGCCGGGGTTATGTGACGGTGATTGGCGCTTCCCACAACAACCTCCGTGACCTCACAGTCCGCTTCCCGATTGGGTTACTGACCGTTGTCACCGGCGTTAGCGGCGCCGGCAAGTCGTCGTTGGTGATTGACACGCTCTACCGTGCGCTGAGTCGGACGGGACAACGTGAAGGGCCGCCGGGCGCACACCGCCGGATTGAGGGCGCAGAGGCATTTGACAAGGTCATCGAGATTGACCAGTCGCCCATTGGTCGCACCCCACGCTCGAACCCAGCGACCTACACAGGAGTTTTCACACCGATTCGGGAACTTTACGCCAGCTTGCCGGAAGCGAAAGCGCGCGGCTACCGGGCGGGACGCTTTTCATTCAACGTCAAGGGCGGTCGGTGCGAAGCGTGCGAAGGGGATGGTCTCAAGCGGATTGAAATGGCTTTTCTCCCTGACGTGTATGTGCCGTGCGAGGTTTGTCGGGGGCGAAGGTACAATCGGGAAACCCTGCAGGTAAAGTACCACGGCCGCAACATTGCCGAAACGCTTGACTTGACCATTGAGGAAGCGCTGACGGTGTTTGCCGCGTGGCCGGCGATCACAAGGAAGCTGCAAACCTTAGTTGAGGTCGGTCTGGGGTATGTCACGCTTGGCCAGGCGGCGACCACATTGTCGGGCGGAGAAGCCCAGCGGTTGAAGTTAGCCTGCGAGCTGGCGCGGCGCGCCACCGGCCGAACACTGTACATTCTAGATGAGCCGACGACAGGACTGCACTTTGAGGATGTCCGGCGGCTGCTGGAGGTGCTGCACGCGCTGATTGACCAAGGCAATACAGTGATTGTCATTGAGCACCACACCGATGTGATGTGGGCGGCGGACTGGATTATTGACCTTGGCCCAGAAGGTGGGACGGAAGGCGGTCAGCTCGTGGGCGAGGGACCGCCGGAGACCATCGCGCGGCTGGCGACGGCGACCGGCGCTGCGCTGGCCGCCGCCGCGAAGGCGCCTGGGCTGGGGGGAAGGTGACCGTGAGCTGACAGGTCGGCCTTCCTCCCGGCCTCAGTGGAACAACTCAGCCGTTGGAAGCAGGCTGGTTGAGCAAACGCTCCAGCGCCGGCTGTACCAACCGCGCGGCGTTTTCACCGGCGGAGAAGCTTCTGAGTTTGCCCTCGGCGTCAAAGAGGTAAAACGCCGGGACAAACTCGTTGCCAAAGGCGTCAGCGATGCGGTGGAGATTGTCAATGGCGCAAGGCTGAGTGAGACCGTACTTGGCGATAGCGGCGTCCACAGCGGCTGTGTCAGTATCGGCTTCATAGCGTGGCATGTGAACGCTCACCAACCGCACCCCTTTCTCGGCGAGCATCTCACGCCAAGCATTGATCTGGGGCATTTGTTTGGAGCAAATGCCGCAGCTGACGGCCCAGAAGTGAATCAACACTGGCGCTCCGCGGAGATCATCGGCCGTGACGGTCCCGTTGCGCCATTCGGTGGCACCGTCCAGCGACGGCAGCGGTGTTCCAATCCGCATCGGCATGGGTCGTTTCCCGGTGGTTGGCGAAAGGGTTAGATGTTCGGCTGGCCCGGCTTCCAGTTGGCAGGGCAACGGCCGCCGGATTGCAGCGCCTGCAGGACACGCAGCACCTCGTCTACGCTCCGGCCGATGTTGAGCGAGTGTACAACTTGGTATTGGAGGATGCCTTCCGGGTCAATGATGAATAGGCCGCGCAGCGCGACACCTTCGTTCTCTATCAGAACGCCGTAGTTGCGGCTGACCTCCTTAGTGATGTCGCTGGCGAGGGGGTACTTCAGACCGGCGACGCCGTTTTTCTCGCGTGGCGTCTCGATCCAGGCCTTGTGGGAGTACACACTGTCGGTGCTGACGGCGACCACCTCGGCGTTGAGCGCATGGAACTCTTCCAAACGGTCGCTGAACGCCGTGACTTCCGTCGGGCAAACGAAAGTGAAGTCAAGTGGGTAGAAAAACAGCACGAGCCACTTGCCACGGTAATCTTCGAGCTTGACCCGCTCTTGGAGCGTGGTCAGGTCTTTCGTAGACGCCATATCAAAGCTCGGCGCCGGTTGACCAACTTGCAGCATAGGACACTCCTTGATGGGAACAGTTCTGAAAAAGGTGAAAACAGCAATGCGCCGCCCCGCCGTGCGGAGCAACGGACGGGGCAACCTTACTTGCGCGGCCGCCTTGGCCGCAACGAGGGTTGGCGGAGTGCCGGTTGATGGATCTCAGTGGACACTGGCTGGCAGTTGAAGAGAACGTCGGGAACACGCCAGTTACGGGCCAATGCAGCGGCAAGAGGGGAAGTGCGGAAGGAGAGACTCGAACTCTCATGCCTTGCGGCGCCAGATCCTAAGTCTGGTGCGTCTGCCATTTCGCCACTTCCGCACCGAAGCACGCCGGCCGACACCAGCCAGCGGGATACAAGCCTACCATAAACTCAGGTTTGGACGGTAGCCGGCGCCTGCTGATTCTGGGGATCGCGCCAGAAATCCATCATTGAAGTTCGATGGACGCAGGCGATGGTGCAAAACGGCGCACAGGGTTTCGGCGCAGCGTACTCGCGGCGGAGATCGTCCTTGGTGTAGTTAGCGAGTGGAATGCCCGGATAACCGCGCTGTTGCGAACAGTAGTGCACCAAGCCGTCTTCACAGACGTACAGGTAGCGCGCCCCGGCCCGGCACTTCCACGTGTTCGGCCGCCCGTGGGCGAGGTTATCCTGAAACGTGTGAATCATTGAGTAGCCTGTCTTGCCAATGCGTTTGACTTCTTGGTAAGCGCGCAATTCAGCAGGCGAGAGAGGTTTGAGTGCGCCTCGGTGGTCGTGGATGATGCCGCAGGAGACGGCAAAGCCGAGCTCGGCGGCGCGTTTGGCGACCGTCACAGCGTCTTCGGGCCGGCGGATGCCGCCGCCGATGACAGAGTTAATGCTGACCTCAAAACGCGCATAGTGATGCAAGTCGACCAGCCGGCGGTCGAGCACCTTGAGGCTTTTCTGGGAAACTTCATCCGGCTGAACATTGTCAATGCTGATTTGCAAATATTCTAGCCCGGCTTCGTTGAGTTGCTCGATGCGCTCGCGGGTGAGGTAGTAGCCGTTGCTGATCAGGCCGGCCATCATCCCATGGGCGCGGATGTGCCGAATCATGGCGTAGAGGCCGGGATGCAGCATGGGCTCACCACCGCTAAACGCAACGATTGAGCTGCCGAGTGCGGCGAGCTTATCGATCCGGCGCAGCATCTCGTCGAGTGGAATAGGGTTAGAGACGGCGTCGTATTCGTTGCAGTAGGCGCAGGCCAGGTTACATCGGCGAATCGGGACAAGATGCACCAAAACCGGATGCCAACGGTCCAAGATGCCCCGGACAACCATCCGGGCCTCACGGTAGCGGCGAACAATGGGGCGAAAGGCGTCACAAAACCTCATTGGGGGTGTTACAAGCTGCACAAGACTTTGATACAGCGGTTGGTCCCCGGCCTAGCCGCCTGCTGGCGCTTGAGCGGAAGCGCCAGCAGCGGCCGGCGCACGTTCCGGCTCGGCTGGCGTTGCGCTAGTGCTGTGCGGTGCCGCCGGCAGCTTGACACGAAACGTCGTACCGTGGCCAGGCCGGCTGTCAACAACAATATGGCCGCCATGTTCTTGCACAATCCCGTAGCTGACGGCGAGACCAAGTCCCGTTCCTCGTCCGATTTCCTTGGTCGTGAAAAAGGGATCGTAGATGCGGTGGATGACATCGGCCGGGATTCCAACGCCAGTATCTGTGACTTCGATAACGACGGCGTTGCCCTGCCCAGTCGCCGCAATTGTCAGGACACCGCCGTGCGGCATGGCGTCCCGCGCGTTGAGAATGAGGTTCATAAACACCTGCTGCAGCTTGCCGGCGTCGCCCCAAACCGGTGGAAGGTCGCGGCTGTAGCAGCGTCGGATGTCAATCGCCGTCCCGCGCAAGTGTGTTTCCAAAAGCTGGAGTGTGTCGTCCAACACGCTGGACGGCGATACCGGCGCAAAGGTGGCGTTGCCGGTACGGGAAAAGTTCAAGAGGTTGTTGACGATGTTGGAAGCGCGGAGTGTCTGGCGACGAATCTTCTCCAGAATCACCCGGTTCGGATCGTCGGCGGCGCATCTCGCCAACAACATTTGCGTATAGCTGGAGATGCCGGCCAGCGGCGTATTGACTTCATGCGCCACACCAGCGGCCAGTAAGCCAATGGAGGAGAGTTTGTCGGCTTCACGGAGTTGCTCCTCCAGCCGAACGTGCGCGGTCATGTCTTCAAAGCACATCAAGACCCCCTCTTCCGCCGCTCGACTCCGAAACGGCAACAGCGTGATGTTGAGAACCAGCGCCTGGCCGTCGCGCCCCTGCGTACGGCGTCGGTAGATGGTGCGAGCGTCAGGGATGGACCAGTCGTCGCCGCCAACCTCGCGCATGGTACGCAGCAAATCGGGATCAAACACCGCCTCGACAGTCGGAGCGGCGGTCGCCGGGATGGCGAACAGCTTTTCAAAGGCGTGATTCCAGGTTGTCAGCCGGCCACACCGGTCAATGACGGTGATGCCGACATTGATCGACTCAATAATGCTTTCGTTAAACTCCTTGAGCCGGGCCAGTTCTGCGACGCGCGCGCGCTCACGCTCATAGAACAAACTGTTCTCGATAGCCACGGCGATGTACGGCGATAGGCTGCGCAGCAGTTCGGTGTCTTCAGAGGTTAGGAGCGTGCGCTGGGTGGTTTTACCTAGCGCAATGACAGCAACCAGTCGTCCCCGTGCTAGGCAGGGGAAGTAGTAGGCTAAGCCGCCAGCCGCTAGTCCAGCCTCATCTACCAGATACCCGCGCGGCCCCGCCTGAAGCAAGCGCTCCCGAATGTGGGGTGGGGCTTCCGGCGCATCGAGTCCGCCGACGAAAACTGGGCGCAACGGAACAGGCATTAGGGCGGCGTCGCCGGTGTGTAGGGCGTCCGGCAAAAAAATCGCCAAGTCGGTCACGGACACTGTTTCAGAGAGCTTGGCGGCGATGGCGGAAAGCAGTTCTGGGAGCGCCGTTGTCGTCGCCATGGCGCGGCCAAAGTCGGCGACGCCCAGCCGCGTGTCGTAGCGCGCACCGTAGAAGAGCCGGTCAATCCGTTCCTGAAGCCAGTTTTTGAACGGCGCGTAGAGGATGGCGCCACAGGACAGGATGATGACTTGAAGGAACGTCGTCGTGCCCGCCGGTATGGTGGGATACGTTTCACGCATCCAGTCGGCGGCCTTGACCACGCCGAGCATAAACAGCATGACGACGCTGAAGGTCGCCAGCGCATAGGTCAGGCTGCGACGAACGATGACATCCACGTCCATGAGGCGGTAGCGGACAATCGCGTACCCGAAGGCCAGCGGGATAAAGACCGTTGGTCCCAGCGCCAGCGCCTCCATAGTCGGGGTGGGTTCGACGCCGGCGACCACCGGCCCGCCATAGAAGGCCAGCCAGGGCACAATCCCCAGCGTTAACCCAACGACCATCCACTTCAGCTGCTGCTTGAGCAACGCCGTCTCGGTTTGGAAGAACGTGACGGTGACGACAACCAAGGCCGCGGTAAATGCTGCGGCAAAGTGGAGTAGGGCGAGTCGGTCGAGCGTCGAACGCAGGTTAAGCAGCCAGGCGCTGTAGCGCCCGGCATACAGATGCAGCGCTTCAAAAATGACCAGCAAAAAGGCGGGCGCATAAACCAGCCATGCCAGCCGCCGGTGGCGTTCCAGCCAAGCACTCCGCAGCGGAAAAACAGCGCAGAAGTGCAGGAAGGTCGGACACAACAGCGTCAGCGCGGCCCGGTCGCCCCAGAGAATGAACGTGTCGAAGGTGCCCAGCGTGCCGCTGGTGTTCCAGACCAAGTACACAAACGACAACGCGCAAATGGCAAAAAAGTGCAACGACTGTCGCAGATGCTCGTGCTTGACGAACACAACCAACCCGATGAGCAGGTACAGGGCCCCGACCACAGCGGCGTACAGTTCGAGCCAAAACCGACTGGGTTGCGAGTCCAAGTCGCGCAGCTCGGCTTGCCAGAGCCCAAGGCTGACGCCCAGTGGGTTGTAACGTTCGACAAGGTAGGTCACATGGCCGCCGACATGAACGTACTCATCAAGGTAATACTGGACATGCCATTCCTGAGAGACGGCGAGTGGTTCTGGATCGCCGCCAGCGACTGGCGGCAACACCATCGCTCGCAAAACGTCGCCTCGGATGACGCCGGCCCGCTCCGCTGAGCTGCCGGGACGGACGTACTCGGCCGTCAGTCCCAAGCGCGTCATCCGCCAGCGGACGCCGTCATCAGCCGGAGGCGGTTGGACGGCCCGCTCAACCAAGTTGCCGACGCCGAGCAGAACAATCGCTAGACTGACTGTGATGACCAGAGCCGTTGCAGAAGAGCGGGTGGGCATACACCGTCAGAAACGAACCCGCAGCCCGCCCCGCACCAACCGGCGGTAGGGCAAACCGAACTGCGCGCTCAGTCCCGTGATCTCGCCCCGGCGTTCATCTAGGTTTCGCCCCTCAACGACAGCTTCCCAGCGACCAAGCGGCGTCAGCCACGCGGGAAGCGCCTGGACAAAAGCAAAGCTTAACCCTGATTCCGTCCACGGCAATCGCGCCGTCAAGGGATCAATGGCATGAACCGCCGCGCCAGTGGCTCCCCGGTAGCCAATGCTCAGACGAGTACCTGTAGCCGGCAGGAAGGTCTCCGCCACGACGGCGACCACATGGTAGGTTGTCGCCGTGCGGGAACCGCTGTCCGGCGCGACGGCCGGCGCTCGCCCGGCGGCGTAGGCGGTGGAGATGGTCAGGCGATGGTGTGGACGGTAAGCGACCACGCCACCGCCCCCCTGCGCCCGGCCGTTCATGCGAGCGGCCATCTGTGCCGCCGCCGGCCAAGCGCGTCCATCAAGCCAATCTTGATAAGCAAACGTTTGGGCGGTTACCTTAGGGGAAAACCGCCAGGCGACGCCGAATTCCGCCCGCAGGGCGCGCGTTGCAACCAGTCCGTCCGCGTCACCCGCCGCCGGCGTTGGCGGCGTTGGGAAATCCTCGGCGAACAACACCCCTTCTGCGCCAACCCAGTCCGGCGTCGCTCGGCCGTCGGCGGTCAACGCCGTGTGAAAATGCAGGCTGGGGCATGGCCGCCAGTGCGCCGCCACCCGTGGTTGCCAAGCGGTCGCCTGCGCTCGCCCCATCTGGATGTAGTCAAAACCATACACCAGTTGTAGCGCTTCGGTGACTTGCCAAGCGTCCGCCGCTTGCGTCGTAGTGCGGCGGAAAAAGACAGGCGGAGCGGGCGGGGCTTCATCAGGGGACAGGTTGGCTAGCGTGATGCGGTCGGTTGCCATTCGGACAATGACTTGGTGCTGGTCGGTCACGTACCGCACCGCGCCGCCGACCATGGTGTTCCTACCGGCCCAGTCGCGGCGCAACAGCGCGCCGACTTCGAGTCCCGGACGAACTTCCGCCACGGCTTGGGCGCTGTATCCCGGAGAACCCGCTAGGAAGGTTGTCTGAAGAGAAGGCGACGCCGAGGCAGCGGCGGCCGGGGCGGCGTTGAAAATACTGCGGTGACGCCGGTTCTGGTACTTGACCGGGTTAACGCCAGAGGTTTTCGCGTCCGGCGCCGGGCGAAGCGTCAGGCGCATCGGCGTGGCGTCGCCTGGTGTCAGCGTCAAGCGCTCCGTCATCAGCGTTTGAAAGCCGCGCGCTGCCGCTAGCAGGCGATAGAGGCCAGGCGACAGGCGTGACAGAGTGAACCGTCCATTGCGGTCGCTCGCCGTCGTCACCACCACCTCCTGGTCGTTCCCATCGCGGAGCAGAGAAACAACAGCATGCGCGATGGGCGTTCCGTGGGAGTCCATAATGACGCCAGTCACACGGCAGCCTTCAGAGCGCTTGCTTGCCGCAACCGTCGCTGGGCCGGCCGCCAACAACACAAGGCTCAGGAGAAAACCGCCAATGAGGTATCGCATGCACTCGCTAAGCGCCGGCGTCCCGGCAGGTAGGATGTTTGGCGGCGTCGGCTTGCGATTGCCCATGGGTTGGTTTGACGTAAGCAAGCCCGCCGCTGGAAGGCGATATAATCAAATGGCGCGCCGCTACGCCTTGTCAAGCGGTCAGTTCCAGCTGAAGAGGCGGAAAACGGTCAGAGCCGAATGACCGTTTCGGGACCGCCATCCACGTGTACCGTCTCGACCAAGCGCACCGTATGCGGCTGCGTGGTCATGAGGAGCGAGGATGTGCGCTTGCCATCCCCGAAAAACCGCACGCCGCGCAACACCGTGCCGTTGGTGACGCCGGTCATGGCGAAGATGATATTTCGTCCCGGCGCAAGGTCATCTGTCCGGTAGACACGGGTTGGATCGGTGATGCCCATCGCCTGCAGGCGCGCAATGGTTTCGCTGTCCTCTGGGACCTTGGCGTAGTCTTCAGCGTGCAATTGGTCCTTGAGAACGAAGCGCGCCTGAATTTCACCGTTGAGGCATTTCATCGCCGCCGCCGTCAGGACGCCTTCGGGCGCGCCGCCGATGCCCATCACGGCATGGACGCCAGAACCGCCAACGGCGGCGCTGATGCCGGCTGAGAGATCGCCATCCGGAATCAGCTGGATGCGAGCGCCGGCGGCGCGAATGTCAGCAATGAGCTTTGCGTGGCGTGGGCGGTCGAGGACGGACACCACTAAATCGCTGACTGCCCGCCGCAGACAGGATGACAAAATCTTGAGATTTTCCGCCACCGGCGCGTCAATATCGAGCCGCCCGCGCGCCGCCGGCCCAACCACAAGCTTGTCCATGTAGATATCCGGCGCGTGTAAGAGCCCACCGCGCTCAGCGGCGGCTAGGACCGAAATGGCATTGGCTGCGCCGGTGGCACAGAGGTTCGTCCCTTCCAGGGGGTCAACGGCGATGTCCACAGCCGGAAATGTCTCATCGTCATCGGGCAACTCCGCGCCAGCGCCAACGCGCTCGCCAATGTACAGCATCGGCGCTTTGTCGCGCTCGCCCTCGCCGATGACGATGCGACCATTCATGCGCACCGTCCGCATGGCTTCGCGCATCGCCTCAACGGCGGCGCGGTCAGACTGTTTCCGTTGCCCGAAGCCCATGGTGCGCGCAGCAGCGATGGCGGCGACTTCCACAACGTGTAGGAACTCTTTTGAAAGATGGGAAAACTTGGTTTCGACGGACATAGTGCGTTACCCTAAGCGGCGGGAGACAAGCGCCGAACGGTGGCGCACCGACCGGCGGCGCAGGTGCGGCGCGAAACTAAGAAGGTCAAACCGACGGAAAGTCTTGGTGCCTGTCGCCGACTACGATACCGTTCTCCCGGCAAGAAACCAAGTCAAAATTTCACACGGCTACTTCCACAAAAAAGCCTGCACGAAAGTTTCCTGTGTCTGCTGAAACGACGCCGATTGAGTCCACCGCTGAGACCGCGCCGAGCTTGCCCGCCGCCCACCTGACACTTGGCGTGACGGGCTGTATCGGTGCCTACAAGGCCGTCCTTGTGCTGCGTGGTTTGCAGCAGGCAGGTGCAACGGTGGAAGTCGTGATGACGGAGGGCGCGCAACGGTTCATCCAACCGCTGACCTTCGAGGCGATTTCCGGCCGTCCCGTCCACACATCGCTGTGGGAGCCAAACACCAACGCAAGCATCGCCCACATCGCGCTGGCGCAGCGAACGCAGGCGCTGATTGTCGCGCCGGCGACCGCCAACTGTTTGGCGAAGTTCGCCCACGGCTTAGCGGACGACTTTCTTTCAGCGCTGTACCTAGCGACGACACGCCCAGTGTTTGTCGCGCCGGCGATGAACGTTGAGATGTGGCGGCATCCGGCGACCCAAGAAAACCTCGCTCGGCTTCGTGCGCGGGGTGTTGACATCATTGAGCCGGAAGCCGGCTTTCTTGCCTGCGGGATGACGGGCGAAGGGCGCTTAGCGGCGCCGGAGCGCATTGTCGAGACGGTGGTACAGCGTCTGGCATGGCGCGCCGCGCGTTCGCTAGCCGGGCAGCACGTTTTGGTGACGGCCGGCCCAACGGTCGAGGCGATTGATCCGGTGCGCCACTTGACGAATCGCTCGTCCGGCAAAATGGGCTACGCCGTGGCGCGCGCCGCCCAGTCGCGGGGGGCGACGGTGACATTGGTGACGGGACCAACACGGCTTGACCCACCGGCCGGCGTAGAAGTTGTTCCGGTTTGTTCGACGCGCGAGATGTACGACGCCGTGATGGCGCGGTTGGACGCCGCGACCATCGTAGTCAAGGCGGCGGCTGTGTGCGACTACCGCCCGCGGCGAACCGCTGCAGAAAAGCTCAAGAAAAACCAGACGCCGCTTGTGTGTCTCGAATTAGAGCCAACGGAGGATATTTTGGCGGCGGTCGGTGCCCGTAAAGGGAAGCGCTTCGTTGTCGGCTTCGCCGCCGAGACCACGTGGTCGCCGACGGCGGCGCTTGAAAAGCTGCGTCGCAAACAAGCCGACTTACTGGTATTCAACAACGTCACCGAAACGGGCGCTGGGTTTGACACCGACACCAACCGCGCCACGCTGATCGCCGCCGACGGTTCGATTGAGCCATTGCCGCTGATGACGAAAGAGGCGCTGGCCCATAAAATTCTCGACGCCGTTTTGGATCGACTGCAACCGCCACGACCTCCTGCGACACCCCATGACTGATGAGCCGCCGATCACTGCTGCCGTCTCTGAACCACTCCTTGGACTGTCCCGCCGTGTTCTCGTGGTGGATGACGAGGCTGAAATCCGGGAGTTTTTCCGCGACTTTCTTTCGGATTGCGACGTGCGGACAGCAGCCGACGGCAGCGAAGTAGCGCCGATCCTGCCGGCGTTTCGCCCGCATCTAGTCATCACCGATCTGCGGATGGCGCGCCAGAGTGGGTTGGCTGTGCTTGAGGTCGTCAAAGGCCACGATCCGTTTACGGAAGTGTTGGTCATCACCGGCTACGGACGCATTGAAGAAGCTGTCCAAGCAATGAAGCTCGGCGCGAGCGACTTTATCCTCAAGCCATTTGAGATTGAGCAAATGCGCGCCGCCATTGAAAAGTGCTTCGAGCGCCTCGCGCTCCGACGGCAGAACACGGTGCTGCGTCAGGCTAACGAGGAACTGCGCCGTATAACGGAGCTCAAGGAGAAGTTTCTGCGCCTGACCAGCCATGAGCTGCGTGGGCCGCTGACTGTCTTACAGGGCTACTGTGATTTGCTGGACGACATGGCCGAGTCGCCTGACGATGTGCGCGAGGCGCGCGCCGCAATGCAGGTCGCCATTTCCAACCTGACAACCATTGTTCAGAACCTAACGCTGTTGATGACGGCCACGACCGATGCCCTGCCGATCAGCCGCCAGCCGTTTGACGTAATGAGCGTCTTACGAACCACGCTGGCAGAAATCAAGGTGCAGGCCCGCCACCGGGCGCACCAGTATGTGCTGACCGGGCCGGAGACGCTGCCGGTTCTAGGCGACCCACTGCGGATTACCCAGATTGTCCGTGAGCTGCTGTTCAACGCCGTCAAGTTCACGCCCGATCAGGGTCGCATCCGCCTGGCGCTGACAACCGACGGCCCAAACTTTCGCCTTGAGGTGGAAGATAACGGCATTGGCATGAATGCGCAGGAAGTCGCCGTCGCCTTTGAATCGTTTTACGAAGCCGCCAAGACACAGTACCACAGCACATCACAGACGAACTTCAAAGGAGGCGGCCTGGGCATTGGTCTGACGCTCGTCCGCGACATTGTCGCCGCCTATGGCGGGCGTGTCGGAATTGTCAGTCAACCGGGGCAGGGAACAACCGTCACGGTGGTTTTGCCGCAGCAGTACGCGCCGCCGGACGTCGCTGCCGCAACCCCCGCTCAGCCACAACCAACGCCATGACCGACTGGTTAGTGACAGGTGGTACGGGGTACTTAGGCGTTCATGTGGCGGCAGCGCTTGGTGCAACGGCTGTCGGACGCCGTGTTGGGTGTGGTTTGTTCGAGCCGGCGCTGGCGGAAATGGTGGCGGAGCACCGCTTGGTTGTTCACCTCGCCGCGCATGTCGCCAAGCAGCCCGCCGCAGTGTTGCAATGTTTCGAGGTCAACAGCGACGGAACCCGCTGGTTGTGCGCGCAACTGACCGAACGCCACACGCTGATTGTGGCCTCAACCAAGGATGTGTACGGCGCACACGCTGAAGCGTACGCCGCCGTCCCCGAAACGTGCCAGACGACGCTCAACGGACAAAACGCCTACGCTTGGTCAAAATGGTTGGCCGAAGAATACGCCCGTTTCTACGCTGCGCAGCGCGGGTTCCGGTTGTTTATTCTACGCCTTTCAACCATCTTCGCCCCACCGACGCCAGGTAACCCGGGCGGGTTAGTCAGCGGATTGGCGCGGACAATTCGCGCCGGACAGCCGCTCACGCTGCGTTGGCGCGGTCAGCAAGTCCGTGATCTGCTGCCGGTAACAGAGCTGGTCGCCGTGATCCGCGCCTGCGTTGCGTCGTCATTGACCAATGAAACATTCAACGTCGGCGGCGGCCCTGCCTATGCCATGACGTTGGCGGAACTGGCGCAGCGGCTGGGTCGCCTCCACGGCGTGACGCCGCTGCTAACGCTAACGGATGAGACGCCGCCGCCGGGAGAACAGCGGCGCTACGTCAGCGACCTAACACGCATTCATCAAAAGCTTGGTTGGCAGCCCAACTTTGATCTCGACGCCGCGCTGGCGCGCGCTTGAACGCCGTGCAGGGAGTTTAGAGGCCAGTCATGAGCTGGCTTTCGGTGGCGTTTGCGCTGCGCCTCGCAGTAGTGCGGCGAGCGTTCGCACTACCGTGTTGGAAAAGAGCATCGCCTGCGTCTGGGCGATGGCCAGCGCTTTCTCCGGCAGGGAAAGCATCCGAAATGTTTCCAAAGAAGCTTTGACAGTGGGGGATTCTCCAATGGGCGCCGTCGGTTTTTCCTGCATGACGAGAACCTCCAAAAGATGAATGCAAGGGACACGTAGCGTTCATCGTCCATAACCATGAACCACGGCCAGCGCCGTCAGCGCCGTGACGGTAAACAGATTACTGCCGAACAGAAAACGAATGAAGCCGGGGTGCGCGCCGGTCTGACGCTGAGTAATGAGCGACCGTCCGGCGGCGTTGCGCCCCAAACTAGTCAGGAGACGGGCGTCATTCGGCGCACGATATAGCTGCACTTGCTGAATAATTTGCGGAACAAAGAACGCCACGCCCACCCAACCAATCGTCGGGTGGCCGAAGTGAAAACAGGCAGCGACAAAGATCAGTTGAGCAAGGTTGATTTCGGTGAAAGCAATGAGCATCGCGCCGCGCTCCCCATAGAGCACCGGCAGCGTCCGTAGCCGGTTCTGGCGGTCGCCCTCAATTGACTTGAAGTCGTTCATGGTAATGAGGCCCATGGCGACCAGCGTGTTGACGACGCCCAATGTCAAATGAAAGGTCGGCACTCCCGGCTCGCGTGAAAAGAGGTGCGCCGCCAAAAGCCACGGGACAAAACAGTAGCCAATGCCAACCGAGGTTGTGCCCAGCCAGCCGTTTTCCTTCAGCCGAAAACCAGGCGCGCTGTAGGCGTACGCTAAAAGCAGGCCGGCGACGCCCAACACCAAAATCAGCACGCTGCCGGTGACAAGGTAGAGCGCGAGCATGTTGCCGACCGCGAGCAAGCCCGTTAGGGTAAAGTTGGCTCTGGCGGCCGCCAGCGAAATCCGCCCCGACGGGATTGGGCGTTCGGGGTCGTTAATGGCGTCTAAGTGGCGGTCGAAATAATCGTTGATGGATTGGCTGAAGCCGGTCAGGAGCGGGCCAATCAGTCCACAGGCAAGGAAAAACTTTAGCCCATCGGTCGGCGTTACCTCCGACCACCGAAGCCCGGTCGCCAGAACGCCGCAGCAAAAAGACTGCCATGGCCCAAGCCAAGTCACGGGATCAAGCAGTTGGATGTGGGTGAGAAGCGCCCGCGTAAACGTGGGTCGGGCAATCGCATTCGAAGACGGCATTGAGCGATTTTCTGGAAAACCTCGATGAAAACATCCCGGCGTCGCCGTCGGACCCAGAGGGCGCTCAGCCGCCGCCGTTGACGCCAGGGCATAGTCTATACCATAGTGCGCTGTGTTTTCACGCACAGGCAGCCCCCCAGAACCGCCCGTTGCACGACCGCCATGCCAGCCAACGTCGGCGTCATCACTGGCAGCGACCCCTTTGCAGGTTACGCGCGGATTCAACAACCGCAGGCGGAGCAGGTCGCCGCTGCCTATGCCTACTGCCGCGACGTAACCCGGACGCACGCCAAAAGCTTTTACTTTTGTACGCAGACGCTCCCGGCCTGGAAGCGCCCGGCAATTTACGGCATCTACGCTCTCTGTCGGCGAATAGACGATCTGGTAGACACGAACCGCCGGGCGGCGGCCGAGGACATCGCGCGCGCCGTGAATGCTTGGTCGGAGGCGCTCCGCGCTGTCTATGCCGGCGAACCGTTTCCGGCCCATCCGGTATTGGTGGCTTGGTATGACTTTCTGCCACGTTTTCCCGTCAAGCTTGAGCACCCACTGGAGTTGATGCAGGGTTGCCTGATGGACGCCCGGCTGGATGGCCCGGTCCGCTTTGAAACGTTTGATGAACTCTATACCTACGCCTACCGGGTGGCGTCCCTAGTTGGGCTGATGACCAGCGAGGTTTTTGGCTACCGCGACGTGAGTGCGTTGCAGTATGCCGTGGCGCTCGGCATTGCGTTTCAGTTGACGAACATTCTGCGTGATGTCGGCGAAGACGCCCGGCGGGACCGGATTTATTTACCGCTGGAAGACCTTCGGCGCTTCGGCTGTACAGAAGCAATGATTTTGCAGGGGCGGCTGACGCCGGAAGTCATTGCGCTGCTGAAATTTCAGATCCGCCGGGCGCGAGATTTTTACCGTGAGGCGGAGTGCGGTATTCCGCTGCTGTCGCCAGACAGCCGGTTTACGGTGTTTTTGAGCAGTCGGTTGTACGGCGGCATTTTACGTGATATTGAGCGTCATGGCTATGACGTGTTTTCACGGCGCGCGCATGTGCCGTTGAGCGGCAAGTTATGGGCGCTACCGCGGTTGTGGCTGCAGGCGCGCTGGCAGTTTCGGACGTAAGGTCAATTATCAGACTCAAGCTGCCCCTAGCCAGCGCTCCGTGCTTTCAAGCAATGCGATGACAACCTCCGCTCTCGGCATTGACATCGGCGGCACAGGCGTCAAAGGCGCGCCTGTCAACCTCCACACCGGTGAACTACTCCGGGAACGCTTCCGCTTGCTTACCCCACAGCCGGCGACACCCAGCGCTGTTGTGGAGACCGCCTTCGAACTGATCCGGCACTTCGGCTGGAGCGAACAGGACGGCCCGATCGGCGTCGGGTTGCCGTCTGTCGTCAAGCAAGGGGTTGCTCATACGGCCGGCAACATTGATCCAGCCTGGATTGGTTGCGACGCCGCTGCGCTCTTCAAAACGTGTACCGGTTTTACCGTCACCCTGCTTAACGACGCTGACGCCGCCGGCCTTGCCGAAATGCGCTTCGGTAGCGGCCGCGACCTCTCCGGCCTGGTCGCTGTCGTTACGCTCGGCACAGGTATTGGAACGGCGTTGTTTTACGACGGACGACTTATTCCCAACACCGAGCTCGGCCACCTCACTATCCGCGACAAGGACGCCGAACGCCGCGCGTCTCTTGCCGCCCGCGAACGGCATGACTGGTCATGGAAGAAATGGGCCGGCTACGTCAGCGAATACTTGAGTGAATTGCACCGCCTACTCTGGTGCGACGCCTTCATCATCGGCGGCGGCGCCAGCAACAAGTTTGACCGGTTCGCCGCCTACCTGGAATGCCCTGCGCCGGTGCTTCCCGCGCAAATGGCGAACTTGGCCGGCATTGTCGGCGCGGCGCTGGCGACGCTCCCCACCCAAAAACCCAAAGCCTCCTGATGACGACCACGCGCCTGCTGCTCGCCGGCGATGTCGGCGGCACTAAAACCCACCTTGGCTTATTTGAGGCCGACTCTTTGACGCCGGTGGAGATTAAGACCTTTGCCAGCGCTGATTTCACCGACCTGCCGGCCATGCTGCGCGCCTTCTTCGGTGACCGCGACCCCCGCTGTCACGCCGCCTGCATCAGCGCAGCGGGACCTGTTCTGGACGGCGTCTGCCACATCACAAACCTGTCTTGGGCCATTCGAGTAGACGAGCTCCGCCAAACGCTTCACTGCCCGGCTTTTGTCATCAACGACCTTGAAGCCAACGGCAACGGCATCGCCCTGCTGCCTCAAAGCGACTTCCATCCCATCCAAGCCGGCGAGCCGCGCGTCGGCAATGCGGCGCTGATCTCAGCTGGTACAGGCCTCGGTGAATGCATCCTATTTTGGGATGGGATGCGCCATATTCCCATCCCCTCTGAAGGCGGCCATGCGAGCTTTGCGCCCAGCGACCTAACTGAGGCAGCGCTCCTAGCGTATCTCTGGGAAACCTACGAACATGTCAGTTGGGAACGGCTGGTTTCCGGGACATTCGGCTTTGAACATCTTTACCGTTTCTTACGCGACACTGGCCGCGCTGCCGGTTCGGCCGAACTGGAAGCCTTCGCCGCCGCTCACGGCTACGGCGCAGCCGTCGCCAAATTCGCCGACGAAGGACTCCCAATCGCCGTGGCAGTCATGGAACGCTTCGTCTCACTATACGGCTCGGAAGCCGGCAACTTAGCCCTGAAAGCCCTCGCCGTTGGAGGCGTCTTTATCGGCGGCGGCATTGCACCCAAAATCCTCAAGTGGATGACGGCAGGCGGTTTCCTGCGCGCGTTCATTGCCAAGGGAAGGTTTCGCCGCTTCCTGGAGCGCATCCCCGTCGCTGTGATCCTCAATACACAAACCGCCCTGCTGGGCGCGGCGCAGTACGCCAAACACCACGCTCCATGATCTTGGCGATTGACATCGGCTCGTCGTCGCTGCGCGCGGCCGTCTTTACCGCCGCTGGCGACCTCCTGCCTGACACCTTGGCGCGACGGCCCATCGCTCCGACGACGACCGACGACGGCGGAATGACGTATAACCCGGCGGCGCTTTTCGCTCACCTGACACAAGTCGTCAGTCGGACGTTGCGCCTCGCCGCCCGCTATGGCGGCAGCCTATCCGGCGTCGGTGTCTCCACGATGATGCACAGCCTCATGGGCGTCCGTTTGACGCCAGACGGCACGGCTGATGTCGGCGGGCCGACAACACCTGTTTTCGCTTGGGGCGACACACGTTCCGAGACGGAACGCGAGCACTGGGCAACGTCTTTTGCCGCCCGCCGACTCTACGCCCGAACCGGCTGCCCGCTCCACTCCAGCTACTGGCTGCTCAAGCTGTCATGGCTCAAGCGCCGCCTGAACCTTGCTGAATGGCGGTGGATGTCGTTCGCCGAGTACGCCTGGCTGCGACTCTTCGGTGTTGCGTACACTAGCGTTTCCTTGGCGTCGGCGACCGGCCTCTACTCACGCCGGGATGCCGATTGGGACGAGGAAATCCTCGCCGACCTTGGGCTGACGAAACACCACCTTCCGCCCGTCGCCGACGATGATTTTGCGTTGGCCGGCGACCAATTGCGTCCGCCGTTCCGAAACCGGTGGTCGCCGCTTCGCCAAGCGAAGTTTTTCCCACCGCTGGCGGACGGCGCCTGCGGCAACCTTGGCAGCCTGTGTTTCACGGACACGCGGGCTGCCGTCAATATCGGAACAACGGCCGCGCTCCGCATCACCGTTCCAACCGACCGCGAACCGGAAGCGCCGCCGCCGGGACTCTGGGCATACCGTCTTGACCGGCGGCGCGCGCTCATTGGCGGGGCGCTCAGCAACGCCGGCAACCTCCTCGCTTGGGCTCGCCGGACGCTGCGCCTGCCGCCGCCGGCGGCGTTGGAAGCCGCCACGAGCGCCGCCCGGCCCGACGACACCGGCCTGACGGTCCTGCCGTTCTGGGCCGGCGAGCGCAGCCTCGGCTGGCGCTCACACGCCGTCGGCGCCATCATCGGACTGCGGCTTGCCACCGACGCCGTTGCGCTCTGGCGGGCGCTGCTCGAAACGCTCGCCGTCCGTCTTGCCTGGATTGCCGACGAACTTGAAGCGGCGGGACTGCTTCCAGCGACCACACCGTGCGTGGCGTCCGGAGGGGTTTTGGCGTCGGTAGCTTTTGCTACGATACTGTGCCACGCGCTGGGACGCCCCCTGTGCGTCATTCCGACAGAGACCTCCGCCCGTGGCGCGGCGCTCTGGGTTAGCCTCCGTCTGGGACTGATCACAGCTGACCGGTGCCGCCCGCCCGACGGACAGTGGTTTCAGCCGGACGCCGCCGCGCATGCGCGCTACCGCGCCTGTCTCCGGCGGCACCGCGCTGCTGCTGACACCCTGTTCGGTGGCTCGACTGCACACCCCTGACGCCGTCGCCAATGCTTCGCACCCTCCACGTCGTTCTTGCTCTGACGCTCATTGCCGCTCTCACCATCGGGATGGGGCTTGTCACCCTACTGCTTTCGTTCTTTGATCGCACCGGCGAATGGCAACATGGTATAGCGCGCCTGTGGTGCCGCTTGATTGCCCTGATCGTTGGCCTGCGCCCTACCGCCGCTGGCCTCCACCACTTGCCCCGCAACATGCCGGCGGTCATCATGGCGAACCATCAGAGCCTGCTGGACATTCCTGTGCTGTTTGCTTTCCTACCTTTTCAGTTTCGAATTCTGGCCAAGAAGGAACTTTTCCGTATTCCCTTCCTCGGCTGGTTTCTGTGGCGGGCTGGGCATATCCCCGTTGATCGGGGTAACCGTAGCGCAACGCTGCTAACGATGCGGATGGCGCGTAAAGTGCTGGCGGCAGGCCTGCCCATCGTGATTTTTCCCGAAGGCACACGCAACACCCAACCGGCGCAGACCAAGGCGTTCAAGCCCGGTGGTTTTCGCCTAGCGCAGGAAGCCGGCGTTCCAATCATACCGGTCACGATTTACGGCACGGCCGCCTTTCTACCGGCTCGAACGTGGCGACTCACACCCTGTCCAGTCTTCATGACTGTTCATCCTCCCATACCGCCGCAAGGCTCGCTTGAGGACCTGATGAGGGAAGTCGCCGCCGTCATGAACCGGCAGCTGGCGGCCCATGCTGAGCAAGCCGCACGACCGGCTTCCTCGTCGCCGATGCCTCTACCCAGAGAAGAATCGCCGCGCCCATGAAGTTCATCACACCTGACCGCCCAAACCGGGTTAGTGCGCCACCTCACCCAACGGTCGGATGGACGGCCGGCGCGGCGGTGTTCACGTGGTTGCTGAGCACGGCCAGCCTCCTCCTCACCTCGCTGGGCGCGCAGTTGCTCTGGACGGCCTGGTTTTACTGGCGACACGCCGCGCTCCCAACCGAGGCCGATGTCGCCGGTTCCCGCTCGCTTGTGTTGGCGCTCGTTTTGTCAACCTTCGTCGCCCATGCCGTGACGCTGTTCTGGTGCTGGAAACTCATCACTCACACCTCTCCGCGCGGCCTGCGCACGACGCTCGGCCTCGACTGGTGCACCACCTTGTGGTCGCGGCAGGGCGCAGCGCTGGTCGCCGCCGCGCTCTCCGCGCCGCTGTTCTTGGCGTTTGGGGCCTGGCTTGAGCGCTACCTACCAAACGCCAAAACTGACCTTGACCGGGTGCTAGCGCTGGGGCCAGGAATTCGGCTCGCCGTCGCGTCGGTCGCTGCTCTGTCAGCCCCACTGGTGGAAGAAGTGGTGTACCGCGGCGTCTTGTTTGGCGGCCTGCAACGACAGCTCGGAACCGCCGTCGCCGTCGTCCTCGTCGCCGCCTTGTTTTTGGCAGTTCATGTTCCGCAGTATTGGGGGGGCTGGGCCGGACTGACAATGTTGGCTGTGCTGAGCTTTGTCCTCACGCTCCTCCGCGCCGCAACCGGCTCCATCCTGCCGGCGCTGGCGCTCCACTACGCTTTCAATGGCGTCCAAGCCGTTGCGATTATCTTCTTTTGGGAGTTACTAGCAACTTCCTCACCGACAACGCCATGAACTTTCACGGTCAAACCATCCTTGTTACGGGCGGCTCGCGTGGTATCGGTCGCGCCATTGTCATGGAGCTCGCCGCACGTGGCGCAAACGTTGCCTTCACCTACCGCAGTCAAGCCGCCGCCGCCCAGACTGTCGAAGCGGAAGCGCAGGCGCAGGGGGCGACAGTACAGAGCTACCAAGCGGACGCCGCTGACTTTGACGCAGCGCAACATGTTGTCAAGCAGGTTCGAGAACGTTTCGGTGCAATTCACGGACTCGTCAACAACGCCGGCATAACCCGCGATAAGCTGCTGGTTATGATGAAAGAGGAGGACTGGGATGCCGTCCTCAACGCCAACCTCAAAAGCGTTTTCAATATGTCAAAGGCCGTCGTGGCAATCCTTCTCAAGCAAAAACAAGGCGGCGCGATCCTCAACATCAGCTCAATCAGCGGCGTCGTCGGCATGGCCGGACAAACCAACTATGCGGCGTCCAAGGCGGGCATGATTGGTTTTACCAAGGCGTTGGCGAAGGAAGTCGCTGGTCGGGGCATCACCGTCAATGCGTTGGCGTTGGGCCTTATTGATACTGACATGACGCAGGCGCTGAGCCCTGAATATCGGGCCAAGCTACTTGAACAAATCCCACTGGGCCGGTTTGGTACGGCGACGGAAGTAGCACGGATTGCCGCCTTCCTGCTTTCCCCAGACGCACGCTACATCACCGGCCAAGTCATTCAAGCCGACGGCGGCTTAGCAATGTAACCGCCGCCCCGGAAATCTTCCGCCGATGAGGAACGCCCATGCCTGCGCCCGACCTTTCAAGCCTTGAGAAAATTCAGGCCGAACTACAGCGGTATGAACACCCGCTGTTTAACTTTCACGCCGAAGACGACCCACAAGGCGTGCGTGTGGTGATTTCTCTCAAGGTGGACGGTATTCTAGAACCATACAGTTTTGTGATTCCGCACCGTGACCTGCAGGACCCCCGCTACGGGTGGCGCTTCCAAAACCTCATGTTCAACTACCTACACGACTACATGGTCGAAACCTTCACCCACACGCCACACCACTTTCCGTAGTGCCCGTCCCGGCAGCCACCCCGTTGCACCCATCAGTTGCACGCAACACTAGGTCAGCCAGCGCTTGTGTTGCCAAGTCATTTGAAACCCCACGTACTCAGTTTCCACAGCCGTGAGCAGATTCCGTCGGCAGCCGCTCTACATTCTGGCTGGCGGCCGCAGCCAGCGCATGGGTCGGCCGAAGGCGCTTTTGCCTTTCCCAAAGCGGCCTTTGCTGGTGGTTTTAGCGGAGCGACTGGCTTCCGTTTACTCTGATTGGTGGATCGTCGCGTCAGTGGCCACCGCCCCACTTCTTGAAAAAACGTTATCAGACTATCGTCTCACCGCTCACCTCCTCCTCGATGACCGACCAAACGGTGGACCGCTCGCCGGCATCGAACGTGCCGCCTGCCACGCCCGTCACCTCGGCGCGTTACGTTGGCTGGTTGTCCCCTGCGATATGCCGCTTCTGACCACGGCTTTCCTTGAACGTCTTGCCGCCGCTTTCCCTGCGGCACCAGCTGTCGCCCCAGTCTCAGCAACCAGCTGTATTACTGGCGTCTGCGCCGCCTACAGCCCGGCCGTCCAACCGGCGCTGTCAGCCTTTCTAGACAGCGGCCGGCGGCGCGTCCAAGACTTTCTTGACCTTGTAGGCGCGGCGCGGCTTCCCTTCCCGGCGTACGCCGATCTGCCCCATGCCGACCGACTGCTATTCAATCTCAATACGCCGGACGACTACCGACAGGCAATGGAGGTGTGGAAGGAGGAGGATAAAGGATAAAGGATGAAGGATGAGGGATGAGGGATGAGGGATGAAGGAGCATTTCTTCCCTTTTCATCTCTCATCCTTCATCCTTTCCAACAGCGTCTCAAAATCCGTCTCCACCAACAACAGCGCCCGACAGTCCGGCGTCAAAAAACCCTCCTGCACGGCGTGGTCAAGGAACGCTAACAACCCATCGTAGTACCCGGCGACATTCAGTAAACCAACCGGCTTAGCGTGGTAGCCAAGCTGCCGCCACGTCCAAATCTCAAACAGTTCATCCAGCGTACCAATCCCACCGGGCAGCGCCACGAAGGCGTCTGAAAGCTCCATCATACGCGCCTTGCGCTCGTGCATTGTCCGCGTCACATACATTTCCGTCACGCCGAGATAGGCGACCTCACGCTCCAGCAGTCGCTCCGGGATGACGCCGATGACGCACCCACCCTCCGCCAAAGCCGCCGCCGCCACCAGCCCCATTAACCCAACTTGCCCACCGCCGTACACTACCGCAATCCCCCGCCGCGCCAACGTCCTTCCAACCATCTGCGCGACAGCACGGTACATGACCGACCGTCCAGCTTGCGACCCACAATAGACGCACACCCGCTTGATCCCGCCCAAACCACGCCCCCTTTCCTCACCGTAGTTTACAGACGAAGCTTTTCCATTATCAGACGAAAGTCACCTAACGCCGCCGTCAGCCACTGGCTACGGCGCCGCAGACAGCCATACCTTCCGCAAAAAGGCGTAGCTCCCCGACAACTCCAGCTCAATCCCCTGCACACGCTCGTGCGCTATGGCCACATTGTGCGGATGCCACAGAAAGACCTGCGCTGCGTCTGCCACAACTTGCTTTTGCACCAACCCGTACAGCCGGCGCTGCTCCGCTTTGTCAGTTGTAGCCGCCGCCGCCCGCAGCCAAGCGTCCACCTGCGGCGACCGATACCGCCCCCGGTTCGCGCCTTCACTATACCCCTTCTCTTTGGTGGGAATCCGCGACGACTCGTAAAAGTAACTCAAAAAATCCACGCTCTGATTACCGCCGACATTGATGAGGTAAAACATCTGAAAATTGCCGGCAATGGTGTCCTGTAAAAATGTCTGGAACTCAAATGAACGTAGGGAAAGCTGAATCCCAACCCGCTTGAGCTGCTCCTGCAACACAGCCGCGATCTGACGCGGTAGTTCCGCCGAAGAGGTTTTCAACTCTAACCGCAGGGGATTGGTCGGGCCGTACCCGGCTTCCGCCAACAACCGCCGCGCTTCATCGGGGGCGTAGCGCGGCGGCGGTAGGTCGTCAGGGTACGCCCACTGTTCCGGCGGCAGCGGCCCCGCCGCCGGCCGCGCCATCCCGCGAAACACCGTCCGAATAATCGTCTCCCGGTCAATCGCCAGCGCCAGCGCCCGCCGTACCCGCACGTCCGCCAGCCGCGGGTCTTCGCAGTTCAACCCAAGGTAAGCAAGGTTGGTGCCTTTCGCCTGCACCAGCTTCAACCCGCGCGTCTTACCTAACGCCTGGCTCGTGCTGTACGCCAAATCCGCGTTGACCGCCAACTGCACTGTCCCCTTGCGCAACTCCAACTCGCGCGTTACGGCGTCGGGAATAAACCGAATCCGCACCCGCTTCAACTTCGGCGCACCCTTGAAGTAGTCCGGATTGGCCTCTAACAAAATATCGTTGTTTTCCCGGTAGGCGACGACCTTAAACGGCCCCGTCCCCACCGGTCTCTGCGCCGCCTCGTCCGGCGTCGTTCCCTTTGGCACAATGCCAACCGCGACTAGACTCCCCAACATCGGCAAGTTCGGCGCGCGACACCGGAAAATCACCGTTCGCTCGTCGGGCGTCTCAATGTTCTCAACCAGCGCGAAATCGCCCTTCTTGGGCGAATTGAAATCGCGCGCGCGTAGCGTCTCGAAGGTGTATTTCACGTCCTCGGACGTCAACAAACGGCCGTCGTGAAACCGTATGTTGGGTCGCAACCGAAACGTAAACACCCGTCCGTCTGGCGAAACAGAGAAGTCGGCGGCTAAATCTGGTACCAAGTCAAGCCGGTCGTCTTTGTTCACCAACGTATCAAAAATGATCTGGTGTAGCCGCGCCGAAACCGCATCGTTACCGACGCGCGGATCCAGCGTTTTTGGAGGCTTTTCCACAGCCATCACCAGCGTATCGGCGGCGATCACCACGGGCCGCCGACAACCACTTGGCAACCACACCAGCAGCGCCGCCGCCGCTACGTACCAGAGACAGCGCCGCCGCCCACCACCTCGCGCCTCAAACCAAGGCATATCGGTAATAGTTGGCGTAGTTGTAGAAGTCTTCCCGCAGCCCCTGCCCAATCCGTCCCGTCCACGCAACAAGCTGCTTTTGCAACGCAAAGGATGAAAACTCGATGAAGTTCAGCACCCACGCCGACGTGTACACCGTCCCCAACTTGCGCGGGACAGCCTCCCAGATGTTCGGGTGCAGCTTCTGCATCTGAAGCATCAGCTGCACAAAGTCACCCCACCCCATGCAGTCTTGGAAAAGACCTGTCCTGACAGACGGCGGCAGCCGATGAAGCGCCTCCATGACGATGTTGAGTAATTCGTTGACGGCTTTCGGGTCCTCGCCTTCGTCCGCCACCATGTAGCGCGTAAACGCCGCCATAATCGCCACGCCCGGCTCGTAAGCGTTGATAAGCCGCAGCGATCTTTCATCCAAATGATTCCCTTTGAGCGCCAAATCAATGAGGTGCGTTATCCGACGCAGGTTCCGCACCAAAGACCCAAAGCCGCAAAAGGTCAACGGCGAATTCAGCGACGCTGCATCCCCCAGCAATAACACCCGATGCGTCGCCGTCCGCTTCTGCGGCCCTAAACCCACATGGTGCAGCCCCGGAATGTACCCAAACACCGGCCGCCGAAACGCAAAATCCGCGCCGGGCCGCTTGTAGCGCGGCAGCGTCTCAAAATACGTCTCAAACAATGCCAGCAGCGACAGCCGATCAATCGCCTCGACCGGCGCGTAGTGGAACAGGTACGTCGTAAACTCGTCATCGCGTCCGGCGAAGCCCTCCCACAACAACTGCCGCCCATGCTGCGCATGCTCAGTCGTCACTAGGATTTCCCCTACCCGCGCGTCTACTTCGTCCGCCGCCGTCCCCTTGGCGAAGCCGGTGGCGATCGTTCCAACCGTCGGACACAGGTAGGTCACCGTCTCACGCGGATTGAGTTGGCGGGCGATAGGCGAGAGCGTACCCATCGTGTCAATAAAGAGCCGCCCTCGAAAGCGCTTGCGGCCGTCTTCCTGACTAACCACATCCACCGTCACGCCGCCTTCTTCTACCTGCACCCGCTGCAGCGTCGTCCGGTCAAGACACTGACTGCGGCCATCCTGCAACAGCTTCCGCCGACACTGGGCCAGAAGTCGGTCCGACGACACCGCCAATGTCAGCACGTCGTCAAACCACAACCGGTCGGCGTCAAGGAAGCAACCTTCGGCGTGAAACTTGACGAAACCCCGGTCGTACTCAGCCACGATGAAGGTTTCCATTTCGGCGTCGGTAAACAGCCCAGCCTCCGTCAGCCGTTGAAGTTCACCGCGCGAGATGTTCCAGTCACGGTGGGTTTTCCCAACCTGATGGCGGTCAAACACCAAAACGCGCCATCCATAGCGCGCCGCCAAAGTGGCGCCGACAATCAAACCGAAACAACCGCCCGCGATGATGACGTCAAACGTTCCGGCGCTCGCCGGCCGTGTTTCCGCCGGCGGCCCATAGCCAAGCAGCAACTCCGGCGGAGCCAGTAAGCGCCGCCGGTTGGCGTCTAGTTCAATCAGCCGCTCAAGCCACATCTCACCGTCGGGCATGGCGGCGAACGCGGCGGCGGTGCGAGGATAGACGTCACCAATGGTGGATGAGGCAAGACGCGGCAGAATCGTGGAATGACTCATGAGCAATGACGCAGGGGTTGAGAATGTGAGAAAAGTCGCAGTACGCGGCACTTTACCGCACCCGCTTGCAAAACGAAACACCGTCTGCGCCGGCATCTCCCGCAGAGCGATGGAGGCCAGGCACTCTTTCGCTCAACTCTCCCTGCCTGACCGACCGCTGATTTTGCGTCCAAGTCGGCTGCGACCTGCCGGACTACTCACCCTTTCGCCTGCGTTTGTCGCCAGAGGTAGAAATCTTCCACGCGGTGGACAGTGGCCCAAACCGCTCGGCAGGACGGCTTGCCAAGCTCGACCACGACTTGTTCAGCGTGGACGCCGCCCTACCGGACCGCTCCGGCCTCTCGCCCTCTGACCTGGCTGATTTACTTGAAACCTACCGGCAAGCCGCCTCTCCCAGCCACGCAGGTAAACTCGGTGCCACCAAGTTTTCGTCAACTCAAACCTGCACACCAGCGGTGCGCTCGTGGAAGGGGCGCTAAGCCCCCTCGTTGAGCGCAACTTCAATAGCCTGCGTCAGTTCAGGGGAAAGCGGCTCGACACTGGATGGAAACACGGCGCGTAGCTTGCCGTCGCGGCCGATGAGGTACTTGTGGAAGTTCCACCGTACTTCCCCAGCCAGCTTTTCATTCCCGCCGCCCGACGTGAGGTACTGGTAAAACGGGTGCTTATTTGGTCCCTTGACCGTGATTTTGGAAAACATGTCAAAAGTGACGCCGTAGTTCGAGGTGCAAAACGCCTTGATTTCAGCCTCCGTCCCCGGCTCTTGCGCGCCAAAGTCGTTGGATGGAAAACCAAGGACGCGCAACCCCCTATCACGGTACTTCCGATGAAGGGCTTCCAGTCCCTTGTATTGCGGCGTGTAGCCGCAGCGCGACGCGACGTTAACCACCAGCAGCACATTACCCTTGTAATCGCACAGGTTGACTTCCCTGCCCTCGATGTTCTTTACCCGAAAGTCAAGCGCCGGCGGGCAGCCGGGCGTCGGATTGGACGTCGCGTTAGGTGCATTCGTCATAGACGGTTGGACTCCTTCATGTTGGCTTGAATGAGGCGACTTGGGTTGTTCGGCCGAGGCGGCGCAACCAACGGCAATCAGCGCCGTCAACACCAGTCCAAGCAGCGTTCTTCGATTCATGGCAAGACTCCTTGGCGACCAGAGAGGTGACCTGACCGGCCGCTGGCGAATGTGACGCTTACGGGTACGACGAATGTGCCGCAACCGCGTTGCGTCCGACGGTGTGTTTCACCGCACTTGATAATGCGAAAACCAACGCGGCGGTGGATTATGGGACTGTTTATGAGACTCTGGGCGGTCTCTGATAGGGGTCGTTGAGGCGTTCAGTGGTGTGCTCCGTCACGCTTGGCGGCTCAGCGACCGTCGCCGGGGCCGGGAAAGCCGCACGGTAGGGATACTCAGCCTTCGGGGTTGGTGTCTGACCAGGCAGCGGATGACCGGCCGCGCCGGATGGTGGGGCGGCGACCACTACAACTTGCGGCGACGGCTCCTTCTTGAAAGCCATCCGCGCATACACCAACACCAGAATCCCCGCAAAAACATCAGCCCGCCGAAACCGCCGAGGGAGTCAACGAGACGGGCCGGCCAGTGGCTGATGTTTTCCAGCACCGACGCCGAAACCGCAAGCGTCGCCCCTAGAAGCGGGCTGCCGGCGATCAGCTCCCAGCCAATTCGGCGCAGCTTGGCGCGTAACGCCTGCTCCTTTAAGTGCTGATAAGTGCTGAAGCGTCGCCAACTGCTCGGTGACCGCCGCCGCCAGGTCGCTTGGCGTCCGCCCAGTACCGGCTTGAAGTGCGCCGGCGACGACGGTCAGGTTCATACCGCACGCTTTACGGAAGTTTTGATCGGGAAGCTGAGTTTGCGTACCACAGGCCGGACAAAACATGAGCTGGTGAAAACCTCCAGGCAAACCACCTAGAAACACCTGAAACGCTCCGCCTTGGCTGCGGCCGGCGAGTCAGGGCCGGCCCGACCAAGGCATTTGGTTTGGAGCGCGGTTTCGCTCGCCGGGATAACAGCCAGCGGAAAAGCAAGGTTCCACATCCTGTCCGTCCGGCAGAGGCCGACGACGCCAGACGACGCCCGTAGGCTTACCTCCATCACCGATGTGTATAATCGCAGGTTGCTACGTCTTTGGCGCCGTCGCTGCGTACTACATCCATCGCGTCCTCAAACGGAAGGCTTCCAAAATGGCTCTGCCCAACCAAGCTCCACCGTTGACGTCCGACGACCTCATTCCGGTTGAACAGCTAGCCGACCTTGTGGACGAACCGCCGCCGGCGCTCCAACCGCCACCAATGCTGCCGAGCGTCGTCATCGTCGGCCGTCCTAATGTCGGGAAGTCCACCCTCTTTAACAAGCTCGTCGGCCGGCGACAAGCCATTGTCGGCGACGAACCGGGGATTACCCGCGACCGGCACTACGGCGTAGTCGAGTGGCTAGGGCGCGCCTTCGAGGTGGTGGATACCGGCGGCATCGTCCCCGACGAAGACGCCATCATCCCGGCCAACGTTTTCAAGCAAGCCTCTTTCGCCATCGAAGGCGCGACGCTGCTGCTGTGGGTGGTGGACGCGCGCGAAGGCGTCACACCACTTGATGAAGCTCTAGCCCAACACCTTCATCTCTTCGGCAAGCCGGTCTTTGTCGTCGCTAACAAAGTCGAGTCGGACAGCCTTCGGACGGCGGCAAGCGAGTTTTATCGCTTTGGCTTTGACGCGCTGTTTCCAATTTCAGCGGAACACGGCACAGGCACGGCCGACCTCCTCGATGAGATTCTGGCGTTCACCAACGCGCCGGCCGCCGCACCGCCGCCGCCGGAACGAATCCGCGTGGCGGTCATCGGACGGCCCAACGTCGGTAAGTCGTCGCTGGTCAACGCCCTGCTGGGTGAAGAGCGGGTCATTGTCAGTCCCATCGCCGGCACAACGCGCGACGCCGTTGACACCAACCTCGTTCACAACGGACGCCCCTTCACCCTCATTGACACGGCGGGGATTCGTCGTAAAGGCAGGACGACGGCCCTTGCCGAAAAGCTCTCCGTCATCATGGCACGCAAAGCACTAGAACGGACGGATGTTGCGGTCCTGCTGCTGGACGCCGTTGAAGGCCCAACGCATCTGGACGAAGTCATCGCCGGCTATGCGCTTGAAAGCGGCGCATCTATCCTCATCGCCCTCAACAAATGGGACCTTATCCCCAAGGACGCCGACACAGCTAAACGCTACGAAAGGCAACTGCGCGAGCGGGTGAAGTTTCTCGACTACGCCCCGGTCGTCTTCATTTCGGCGCTCACTGGTCAGCGCGTGACACGCCTGCTTGATTTGGCCGTGCGCGCCTATGAGGCGCGCCACCGGCGCATCCCAACCAGTGAACTCAACCGTTTCTTCGCCGAGTACCTTGAAACCCCACGGGCGACGCTGCCGACCAGTACGCCGGTCAAAGTACACTACGTGACGCAGGCGCGCAGCGTCCCGCCAACGTTCGTCCTCTTCACAAACTCGACCAAGAAGCTGCACTTTTCCTACCTGCGTTATGTCGAGAACCGGCTGCGCGAAAACTTCGACTTCTTTGCGACGCCGCTGCGAATCGTGTCGCGTCCGCGCAGCGGCAGGAAATCCGGCAGGTCGTCATGAGGGAAGCAGCAACGCCGACCGCCCCATCCGAAGCTGTCGCCGCCTTCACCAAACGGCTCAAGGCACAGGCACTAGCACTGGGCTTTTCTAAGGTAGGCGTCGCCCGCGCCGAACCACTTGAGGCCGAAGGACGACGTTTGGCGGATTGGCTGGCGCGCGGCCGCCATGCGACGATGGGCTGGATGGCGCGTACGGCTGAAAAGCGAATGCGCCCAGAGTTGCTCTTACCCGGCGTCAAGTCGGTGGTCGCCGTGGCGCTCAACTACGACACGCCGCCGCGCCATACAAACGCGCCCGGCATTGCTAAGATTTCGCGCTACGCCTGGGGCGATGACTACCACGATGTCCTGACCGAAAAACTGACGGCGCTGCTCGATTGGGTGCGCGCCGAACGTCCTACGGCGAAGGGATATATTGCGGTTGACGCCCAGCCCGCCATGGACAAAGCCTGGGCCGTTCGCGCCGGCCTCGGCTGGCTCGGCAAACACGGCAATGTCATCACGCGCGAGTTCGGTTCGTGGGTGTTCTTGGGCGAACTGTTCCTTGACATCGAACTTGAGCCGGAGACGGAGACCGTCCCCGACCACTGCGGCGTGTGCACGGCGTGCCTAGAGGCCTGTCCAACAGGGGCGATCGTCGAACCCTATGTGGTAGACGCCCGCCGCTGCATTTCGTTTGCGACGATTGAATCCAAAAGCGAGACCCCGGAGATGGACACGCACGGATGGGTCTTCGGCTGTGACGTGTGCCAAGATGTGTGCCCCTGGTCGCGGTTCCGGCAACCGACCTCGGAGCCCCGCTTTGCGCCGCGTGAGGGAATGGTTGCGCCGACGTTTGAAGAACTCAACGCCCTAACGCCGGACGCCTTCAAACAGCGGTTCGCCGGAACGCCGGTGTTGCGCGCCAAGCACCGTGGCTTAAAACGCAACATTGCGGCGGCGCAGGGTCACACGGCCGACAACGCCTCACAACCCGCCTTCCCAAAACCAATCAGCCATTACGGCGCCAGCGCGGCGTCGAAGCCGTCCAGTGAGCCGTGAAGACGGCGATAGACGGCTTCAAGCTTGGCGCGGCGATCGGCGGCCGTCGGAGCGTTGGCGTCATAGCCCAGCTTGTAGGCTTCAAACGCATCGGCATCCTGCTTGACGGCTTCAAGGACAGTCCCGAGCCGCCACGCGGCTTCCCGCCGCGACGGCGCCGTCGGATACGCCTTGACCGCCTCCCGCAGCCGGACCACCGCCGCCGCCGTCTCGCCCTGCTTGTAAAGCACCCACCCCAGCGTCATCTGGGCGCGGACGTAAAATTCCGCCAAACGGTCCTCCTCGCGCAGGCCGTCCACTCCGCCGCCGGCCGCACGGGCGGCGTCACCAAGGGCGTCAATCGCCTGCCGGGCGAAGCGTTCGGCGACACCCAGCTCGCCGACTTCCACCAGCGTCTCGGCCGCGCGCAGTAACCGCCACCCGCGTGCCGGGTCCTTGCCGGCGACAAACGCCTTGGCGGCCGCCTCCAACGGCGATTCGGTCAACCCCAGACCGGAAGACACGCCTTTGGCGCGGGCCTGCTTGGCCAGGAGGGCAAAGCGCACATAGCGCTCGACGGCGGCAATTTCATCCTCCTTGAGCAAGGTCGGCGCAACCAGCAGCGACGCCCGTCGTTCAAAGTCAAGCAGGCGCATAAGGCTTGGGCTGCGGACGGGCAGCGCGCCGCCCAACACCGCTTCAAACTCGCCGTCCGGCGTCACCGTGAGAAAGGTCTCAAAGGGTTCAAGGGCTTGGTCGTAGGCGTTGGCCAGAATGAGCGTTGCCCCAAGCTCAAACTGAAGCGTGGCGAATTGCGCCGTCTGCAGAGCTTCGCCAAGGATGTTTTCGGCTTCGGCAAAGTCGCCCGCCCGCCGCATCAAGTGGGCCTCGACGATGCGCAGCCAAGGATAGTTGGGCTGAAGGCGCTTTGCTTGCGCACTGGCGGCGGCAGCGGCCGTGAAGTTACCGTTGGCGGCGTGCAGATAGGCCAACTGCGTCAGAAAGCGTACATCGCGAGGGTTAATGGTCAACATGCGTGCCATCGGCGCAATGGCCTCGCTTTCGCGTCCCTGCGCCAAGTAACAAACGGCAAGTCCACCCCACGCGGTGGGATGTTCCGGGTCAATCTCCAGTTGACGCCGGTAGTTGGCTTCGGCCTGTGCATAGTCGCCGGCGGCGCGTTGGAGATCAGCCAGCGCCGCCCATGCAACCCGACTTTTCGGATCAATTTCGGTTGCCTTTTGAAAGGCGGCGGCGGCGGCCTCAAGCCGCAGCCCAATTTGGTAGGCGACGCCCAAACCGTGATGAAAACTGGCGGACGCCGGATCAAGCTCAACGGCGCGTTTGAAAACCTCTTGGGCGTCAGCCGGCGCTTCCAGACTGACATAAAACAGGCCGATTTGTTCCAGCGCGCCGGCGTTGTTCCAAGCGCAGGACTGGAACTCGCGCATCAGCAGAATCGCTTCCCTGCGAAAGCCCTGTGTCGCCAGCAGCAACGGCATTGGCAGGATCAACGACCGGAACACACGGGACGCCTCGGCTTCCGGTAGCGACTTGACGGCTTGGCGAAAGATTGCCTGGGCGCCTGCCAAGTCACCGGCCCGCAAGCGTTGCTCGCCAAGCTGCGCTTGGCTGCGCACCAAGGCTTGCCGGGCGGACATCTGCAGCGGCGACGCTGGATACGTTCTCAAAAACTGGCTGAGTTGGGCGATGCGCTCCTCAAGCGTCGCGGCGGCAAGCGCAGCCTCAAGGTCGGCTTGCTCGCGCAGTAGCTCAGTTGTCGTCGTCGGAGCCGCCAAAACCACCATCGCCGCCGGCGGCGATGGATCGGCGGTGGTCGGTAGGTTTGGGCGCGTACCGCCCGCCGCAGCGCCGGGTTGCGTTGGTACCAGCTGCGCCGAAGCGACAATGGCGAAGCTGGAAACAGCGACCTGCGCCAAGGCAGGACGAACGGCGGCGCGGATAAGCTTGGTCGTTGTCAAAGGCCTCATCGTCACACGTCAGACTTGGTCAGTTTGGCGAAAGCGTTTCGCACCGGATACTCACAGGCGACACACAGGATGATGACGGCCTGCAGAACGATGGTCAGGTCCTTAGAGACGCGCTCGGTAAAGATGCCGATAAAAAGCTGCGACCGAATCAACGCCCCAAACAGGACGGCTGCCAACACAATCCCAACCGGGTGGTTACGCCCCAGCAGCGCAACGGCGATGCCGGTGAAACCGTAGCCCGGCGAGAAGCCGTCATAGTAGCGGTGACGGTAGCCCAGCACCTCGCTTGCGGCGACCAATCCGGCGAGCGCGCCGCTGATGACCATCGCCAGCACAATGTTGCGTGGGACGTTGACGCCAGCGTACTCCGCCGCCGTCGGACTGCTCCCGACGGCGCGCAACTCATAACCCCATTTTGTCTTCCAGAGAAAGACATAAACGGCGACGCAGGCAAGCAAGGCGATCAAAAAGGCTAGACTCAACGGGATGCGTTCAGGAATGGCTGGGATCAAGCGGTGCATGCGCGCCAGATGGGCGGCGGGCGCGATCTCATAGGTTTGGAGAATCGGGTCGCCCGGCTCGCGGTAGTGGTACTGCACAAGGTAGCTGACTAACCCGGCGGCGATGAAGTTCATCATGATGGTGTTGATGACTTCATGGGCGCCGAAGCGGGCCTTGAGGATACCCGGCACGGCCGCCCACAACGCGCCGGCGAGCATCGCGCCCAAGATACAGGCTGGCGCCAGCACCGGCGACGGTAGTCCCGTCAGCGTGAACCCCACCCAGGCGGCGGCAAAGGCCCCAACGGTTAGCTGACCTTCCGCGCCGATGTTGAGCAGTCCGCACCGAAAGGCGACCGACACCGCCAAGCCAGTGAAAATCAACGGCGTCGCATAGAACAGCGTGTAGCCGACGCCATCGAGGGAGCCAAAGGCGCTGGAGAAGAAGAGTTCATAAACGGTGAACGGGCTATCGCCCATCAGCCAAACGATGACGCCGCCCAGCGCAAAGGCAAACACTACGGCCAGAGCCGGGAATAACACATCAAGCAAGGGTTTCCTCATGAGCGTTTAACAACCGTCGGCGAAGTGATGCGCTACAATAGCACCAAACAGCGCCTTTGACGCCCGACGGCTTTGATTTCCAGATGCAAAGCGCACGGCGGGCGCGCTAGAGTTTCATTTCACCCGGCGCTTGCCTACATTCCTCGCCCCAACGGCGCGCAGTTATGAACCTTCTGCGCTTGCTTTCCGATTGCAGCCCGCTGGTCATCGCCACGGCGCACGGTTACGGGGCCGCTTGGTTGGCGGTCAAGATGCTCTTCCGCCCGCTCAAGCCGGTGTACCTCTTCGGCTGGAAGTTGCCGTTCACGCCGGGACTACTACCGGCGGAGCGCGACCGTTTTGTGGACGCGCTGGCCGGCGTCATCGCCGAAAAACTGCTGACCGCCGACATCTTGGCCGCCGCACTCCATGAACTGCGCCTTGACGCCGATGTGGAGCGGCTGGCGCGTTCGCGCTACGCCGAGCGGTCGCAGTCCGACGCGCTGTTGCCGCTGGTCGCCGGTCGGATGACGGAGATGCTTGCCACGCTGAAGCATTCTTCGGAGGCCAAGTGGCGGATCGCCCATGAGTTGCGGGCGGTTGTGGTTCGGCGGTTAGAGCGGGACTACCACCCGGCGGTACGCCAGACGGCGACGTTTCTGGTCGGCGACGCTTTGGTGTACCGCATTGTTGACCGCGCCATCAATGAGCTTGCCGATCAACTTTCCGAGAGTATGGCGATTCGGGAAGTCGTTGATGAGGCGCTGCGGCGGTTGCCGGAGGCGATCTTTTCCAGCGAACGTCCGCTTCAGAAGCGGATCGCCCAGGATCTTGTTCGGCGGCTTAGCGAGCGGCTGGACATTCGGGGCATCATCAAGCGTCGTTTTGAGACGTTCTCGAACGACATCTTTGAAAGTCTCGTCTATGAGACCGCCGGCCGCGAGCTACGGGGCATTATGACGTTTGGAACGTATGTGGGTTTGGTCGTCGGCGTCCTGCAAACGAGCGTCAACTTGTGGCGCACCTTCGCTGGGCCATAGGCGTCTGGCTCTTGCTAGGCGACCGGACGGCCGGCTTCGCCAGCGCCCCTACTGTGCCCAACACCGCTTCCCCTGCGTCGTTCCTGTCTCTCACCCTAACTCGCGCCCTAACAAGAACAAATCACGAGCCCGGCAAGCATCCAACGGAAACTTGTTCCGGCGGCAAAATAGAAGCGGTCAGGTGCGAGGCTTGACTTTGACTGGGCTTGTGCGGGTTTGGGAAGGTTTGTGGAAACGAAGTGGAGTGCGCCCGGAGAGACTCGAACTCCCAACCCTCAGATCCGAAGTCTGATGCTCTATCCAATTGAGCTACGGGCGCATCAGCAACTAAGCCCGTATAGATGTAGTCGGCTTTTCAAGCCGGCGCAATGGTCGCCGTCGGAACGGCGGCGGCTTCCACCGACCGGAGCGACCGGCGTAAACCCAACACCAACACTAAGTTGGCAACGGTCATCGTCCCTTCGGCGACGCCGTGCAGCCAGTCCACATGCGTCAGCGAAGGTGCGCGATAAACCGTTCGGGCGACACCGCTCAACGCTATCGTGACAACGACGAACAGGATCAGCAACCCATAGCCGACAATCGTCTGGACGTTGAACGCCTCCCGATCCCACCGCCGATTCAGCGCCAGAAAGACGACAAACAGCGCATAAGCGAGTCCGGCTGCTTGGATCATCGCACCGCGCGTCCCGCCATAGGGCAGCCACGCCCGCGCCAACAGGAAGCCGCCGACCGTTAGCGCCGCCGCCGCCGTCAGCACCAAAACAAAACGCGGATAGCGCCGCACCCATTCACGCAAATGCAGCGCCGCCGTCGCCAGCCCAACGCTTCCAACAAGCGTCAGCAGCTCGTGCGTCCGTGGAAGCCACATCACATCCGGCGCGTCATTCGTCGCATGCCACGCAAGAACGCACAACCCCGCCCCCCAGTGCGGCAACATCGCCACGGCCAACCGTTGGACATCCACTCGCCCCAGCGCCGCACCCAACCGCCACGCCAAACCTATCGCCAAGGTCCACTCCGTGACGCTTGCGATATGAATCACCCAGACCGTGGGCGACAACAAACTCATACCCACCCCCCTCCTGCCCTGACGCAAAACGGCGGTTGAACCGACCACCTGCTTTCACCATACTGCGAGCGCCACAAACAACGCACCGAAAATCCTCGGCGGCCTAGGCCTACATGCGACCCGTTGTTGAAATCGAACGGCTCTCAATGGAGTACGTCACCGGCTTCTGGCGCAACAAGCGTGTCAAGTCGCTTGAGGATGTCAGTCTTGAAGTCTACGAAGGCGAAGTATTTGGCTTCCTCGGCCACAACGGCGCCGGAAAAACGACGACGCTCAAAATCCTGATGCGCATCGTTTATCCGACCGGCGGAACAGCTCGCATCCTCGGTCGTCCGCTGGATGACGTTGCCATGCGTCGGCGAATCGGCTACCTGCCGGAGACGCCCTACTTTTACGACTATTTGACCGGACGCGAACTGCTGGATTACTTCGGCCGGCTCTGCGGCATGGACGCCGACCGGCGCGCGCGGCGCATCGAGGAAATGCTCGAACTGGTCGGGATGCGGCACGCCGCCAATCGTCCGCTGCGCAAGTACTCCAAGGGCATGCTCCAACGCATCGGCATCGCCCAGGCCATCCTGCACGACCCCGAAGTGGTCTTCCTAGACGAACCGATGACCGGGCTTGACCCTATCGGACGCCGCGAAGTGCGGGACATCATCGCCGGCTTACGCGATCGCGGCAAAACGGTGTTCCTTTCAACACACATTCTGTCCGATGTGGAGGCTTTATGTGACCGCGTCGCCATCCTCAAACAGGGACGGCGCGTGGCGTACGGCACCCTAGCGGAGCTTCAAGCTGGACGGTCAGCGACACTGGAAATTGTCGCTACGGAAACAACACCTGAAACCGTCCAAGCTCTGCAGAGATACGCCGCGCGACTGCGCCAAACCGCCGCCGGACTGCACTGCGAACTCAAGTCGGCGGACGAGGTCGGCGACGCCCTAGCTGAACTGCGTCGCCATGGCGGGCGGCTTGTCTCCATTACGCCGGTCAAATCGGCGTTGGAAGAGTTTTTCATCCGCAACGCCGACGCCAGCGACATCGTCTAACGCCGCCTCGCCTTGGGCAACCCAACGCCGTGATACACTACCCCCAGCGCTCCTGACGATAACGGCAGGCCGGTGACGCTCCAGCCAGCCGAGAACCGGCCTGCGCTTCCGCAGCTTATCCCCCCAGGCCCGCCCGGAGGAGACCACCAAATATGGGTAAGTTCGCCGACAACTACGACGCCTACATGCGCCCGCTCGAACGGCGTATCTTCGCCGTGCGACGACAACGCCTGATCCCGCAGGCGACTGGTGATGTTCTCGAAATTGGCGGCGGCACGGGCGCGAATCTTCCCTTTTACCGGCAGGTCCGGTCGTTGACCTTCACTGACCCTGACCCCGCCATGCTGCGCCTAGCGCAAGCCAAACCGCGTCCGGCCGACCTGCCGGTGACGTTCTGCACAGCCGCCGCCGAAGCGCTGCCCTTTCCCGATGAAACATTCGATACCGTTGTCGTCACCCTTGCGCTGTGCACCGTCGCCGATCCAAAACAGGCGCTGGACGAAATCCGGCGTGTCCTGCGCCCAGGCGGCCAACTGCTCGCGCTGGAACACATCCGTCCGCCGGGACTCCTCGGCTACGTCGCCGACGCCCTGACACCGCTCCAAAAACGCCTCGCCGCCGGCTGCCACCTCAACCGCGCCACGTGCCACGCCATTGCGGCCGCTGGCTTTATCATCGAGCGCGAAACGCTTTCCATCTTTGACATTGTGGCGGAAGTTCAAGCCGTCGCGCCCAAGCCCGCCAGAACCACGGCACACGCCAACCAGACGGAAATGCCGTCCGCTCGCCAGCGCCCTGTTTCCTAAGCCAAGACTTTGCTTGAGGCCTTGCGCCCCACGCCCGGCCGCGGCGTATAAGCCAACACTGCCAACTGTTTCCAGTCAGACACCCAACCAACGGCTCATCGTCGGCTTGAGGCGTTACATGAAGTTTCACTCTTTTCCTCATCCCCCCTCTCAACCACACCGTCGGACGCCTTTGGCGGACTCCTCCCCCCCTTGTGAAGCGGCTCCCCTCGGCAACGACGAGGCGCTCGGTTTTGACTTGCTTTGGCGCGACGATTGGCGATAGAACATACCCACCGTTTGTTTTCTTACCTTACGTCCACACGCGCCGCCGCGCTCATTCCAGATTCCCTACATCCCAAACGCTCATGGCTTCCCTACCTGCCGTCCAACCGGCCGCCCGGACGACCGAACGCGACCAACTCTGCGTCACAACGCTCCGCACGCTCGCTATTGACGCCGTCGAGCAGGCGCAGTCAGGCCATCCCGGCGCGCCGATGGAAAATGCGCCGTTCGGCTACCTGCTCTTCACCCGCTATCTCCGCCACAATCCGCGCAATCCACACTGGCCCAACCGCGACCGCTTCGTTCTCTCCGCCGGCCACGGCTGTATGTTGCTTTACGGGCTGCTGCACCTGACCGGGTATGACCTGCCGCTCGAAGACATCAAGCGATTCCGCCAGTGGGGCTCAAAAACGCCGGGCCACCCGGAGTACGGCCACACGCCCGGCGTCGAAACCACGACCGGGCCGCTCGGTCAAGGCATCGCCACAGCCGTCGGGATGGCGATTGCTGAAACTAAACTCGCCGCGTACTTCAACCGCCCGGGCCACACCATCGTGGACTACAACACCTACGTGCTGTGCAGCGACGGCGATCTAATGGAAGGCGTGGCCTCCGAAGCCTGTAGCCTCGCCGGGACGCTTAAACTCGGTAAACTCATCGTCTACTACGCCGACAACCGCATCACCATTGACGGCAGCACCGATCTAACCTTCCGCGAACACGTGGCGACCCGCTTTCTCGCCTACGATTGGCACGTCCAGTCCATCGAAGGCAATGACCTCAAGCAAATCGCCCAAGCCATTGAACAGGCGCGCGCCGAAACCACCCGCCCGTCGCTCATCGTCGCCCGGACACACATTGGCTACGGCAGCCCCAACAAGCAGGATACAGCCAAGGCGCACGGTGAACCGCTCGGCGCTGAGGAAGTCAAGCTGACCAAACAGGCGTACGGTTGGCCCTACGACGCGCCGTTTACGATCCCCGCCGAAGCACTGGAAGTGTACCGCGCCTGCATTCCGCGCGGTGAACAGCTGGAAGCCGACTGGACGGCGCGCTTCGCCGCCTATGAAGCCGCTTACCCCGACCTCGCCGCTGAATGGCGCGCGTTTCACGCCGGCGAACTTCCGCCCGGCTGGGACGCTGACCTGCCGACCTTCACCGACGACATGGCGACCCGGCAAGCGTCCGGTGTGGTCATCAACACGCTGGCGGAGCGGCTGCCTTTTCTCATCGGCGGCTCGGCCGATTTGACGCCCTCCAACAACACAGCCATCAAGAGCGCAACCGCTTACAGCGCCACTGACCGCCACGGGCGTAACTTCCACTTCGGCGTTCGGGAACACGCCATGGGCGCCATCCTCAACGGCCTGGCGCTCAGTCGCGGCTTTATCCCGTATGGCGGCACGTTTCTCGTCTTTTCCGACTATATGAAAGCCGCTATTCGGCTGGCGGCGCTCATGCGGCTGCGCGTCATCTACGTCTTCACCCACGACAGCATCGGCCTTGGCGAAGACGGGCCGACGCATCAGGCCGTTGAACAACTCGCCGGCCTGCGCGCCATCCCCAATCTGACGGTCATTCGCCCGGCCGACGCCAACGAAGTCACCGAGGCCTGGCGCACAGCCGTCCGCAACACCGACGGGCCAACGGCGATTATTCTCACCCGCCAGAAAATACCGACTTTTGACCGTACCCACCACGCGCCGGCAAGCGAACTCTCACGTGGCGCATATGTCTTTTCCAAAGAACAACATAGCCCACCTGATCTCATCTTGATTGGCAGTGGTTCGGAACTCCAATGGGCGGTCGCCGCGCAAGCCCGGCTCCAGGCGGAAGGCGTCGCCGTGCGCGTCATTAGCATGCCGAGTTGGGAACTGTTTGAACGGCAACCGGAGGAGTACCGCCGCAGCGTCCTACCGCCAAACGTCAAAAAGCGCCTCGCCATTGAGGCGGCTTCCCCACTGGGCTGGAGAAACTACATTACTGATGAAGGCGCAATCATTGCTATGAAAAGCTTTGGCGCGTCGGCTCCATTTACGGTTCTCATGCGTGAGTTCGGCTTTACCACCGAAAACGTCGTGGCGACCGCCAAGGCGCTCCTCGCAAAAACCACCGACTGACCGGCTCGCCCAGCGCCCGAAAAACCTCGAAACCATCTAGGTTTCGATACTCTAAATAAAAGTTCCTCAACGGTTTCATTAACCTGGAGCAGTACCGTATGAATCCTCTTCGAGCGTTACATGAGCATGGGCAGTCGCCGTGGCTTGACTACATCCGGCGCAGCCTGATGACCAGCGGCGAACTGCAACGCTTCATTGACGAAGACGGGCTGATGGGCGTTACGTCCAACCCCGCAATTTTTGAAAAAGCAATCACTGGCAGCCAAGACTATACGGCGGCGCTGGCGGCGCTCGAACCGGAAAACCTCGATGCCATGACGCTGTATGAGCGGCTGGCCGTCGAGGACGTCCAGAACGCCGCTGACATTCTTAGGCCGGTCTACGAACGGACGCAGGGGCGGGATGGATACGTTAGCCTCGAAGTGTCGCCGTACCTTGCCAGAGACACCGACGGCACCATCGCCGAAGCGCGTCGGTTGTGGCAGACCGTCAACCGTCCGAACCTGATGATCAAGGTACCGGCGACCCCGGAAGGTCTCCCTGCCATCCAAACGCTCATCAGCGAGGGCGTCAATGTCAACGTCACGCTGCTCTTCGCGCAGGACGTGTATCGGCAGGTGGCGGAAGCCTACCTTGCCGGCCTCGAAGCCTTGGCGGCCGGCGGCGGCGACCTGCGCCGCGTCGCCAGCGTCGCCAGCTTCTTCGTCAGCCGTATTGACACACTGGTGGACGCTAAGCTCGACGCCAAACTCAAGGCCGGCGACGGTGACCGGGCGCTACTTGAAAGCCTCAAGGGAAAGGTGGCTATTGCCAACGCCAAACTGGCTTATCAGGCCTACAAAAAAATCTTTTCCGGCGAGCGGTGGGAAAGGCTGGCGGCAGCTGGCGCGCGGACGCAGCGCCTGCTCTGGGCCAGTACGGGAACGAAAAACCCGCAGTACAGCGACGTGCTCTACGTCGAGGCGCTCATCGGCCCCGACACCGTGAACACCATGCCACCGGCGACGTGGGAGGCGTTTCGTGACCACGGGCGCGTCCAACCAACGCTCGAAAGCGACCTTGAAGCTGCCCACGACACACTTGAAACACTTGAAAAGGTCGGCATTTCGCTCAAGGAGGTCACCGACACGCTGCTGACTGAGGCCGTCCGCCTCTTCGCCGAGCCGTTTGACAAGCTGCTTAACTCGCTCGACAAAAAGTGCAAGGCCGTCAACTGGACGCGCCTCAACGCGCAGGAACTCCACCTAACGGATGCTCACCGCCGACTGGTGGACGCCGAACTCGACGACTGGAAAATCAACGGCAAGGGGCGCCGTCTCTGGATGCGCGACGCGCGGTTGTGGACAGGCGGAGATGAAAGCCGGTGGCTGGGCTGGCTAGGTCTGATTGAGGATCAGCTCGCCAACCTGCCGACGTTGACGGCGGCGGCGGCGGACCTGCGGGGGAACTTCCAACACGCCGTTGTTCTCGGTATGGGCGGATCGAGTCTCTGCCCGGAAGTGCTGCGCATGACGTTCGGCGTGCTGGCCGACGCACCGGTGGTACACGTGCTGGATTCCACTGACCCAGCCCAGATCAGCGCGCTGGAGGCCCAACTCGACCTTGAGCGCACCGTCTTCATCGTGGCGAGCAAGTCGGGGACGACGCTCGAATCAAACATCTTCAAGCAGTACTTCTTTGAACGGATGAAGCAGATTGTTGGACCGGAGCGCGTCGGCGCGCACTTTGTCGCCATTACCGACCCCGGCTCAAAACTGGAAGCCGTCGCCAAAGCCGACGGCTTCCGGTATGTCTTCGCCGGCGTGCCGAGCGTCGGCGGACGGTATTCGGCGCTGTCGAACTTTGGGATGGTTCCAGCGGCGGTGATGGGCGTGCCGGTGGGCGAGTTCCTCGACTTAGCCGCCGACATGGCGGCCGCCTGCTCCTCCTGCGTACCGGTCGCCGAAAACCCCGGCGTGGTGTTGGGCTGTACGCTGGGCGCGCTCGCCAAAGTCGGGCGGGACAAGTTGACCTTTATCACCTCGCCCAAGCTGTGGGCGATGGGCGCATGGCTGGAACAGCTCATCGCGGAATCGCTCGGCAAGCAAGGCAAAGCCATCATTCCGGTGGATTTGGAGTTCCCGACCGACATTTCATCTTACGGCGACGACCGTGTTTTCGCCTACCTGCGGCTTGACGACGATGACAACGATGCCACCGACGCCGCCGTCGCCGCCTTCAAAGACGCGGGCTATCCGGTCATTGTCAACCGACTGACCAACGAAATGACCTTGGGGCAGGAGTTCTTCCGCTGGGAAATGGCCACAGCAGTCGCCGGCGCAATTCTGGGCGTCAATCCGTTTGATCAGCCGGATGTCGAGGCGAGTAAAGTCGCCACCCGTGAACTGACCGCCGCCTATGAACACACGGGCGCACTACCGGAGGAAACGCCGATCTTCGCCGCCGACGGCGTCAAGCTGTTTGCCGACGCGGCGAACGCGGCGGCGCTGGGCACGCACGACAACCTCGCCGGTTACCTACAAGCGCATCTGGCGCGGTTGTCCGCCGGGGATTACTTCGCCCTGCTGGCGTATCTTGAAATGAACCAGATCAACAAAGCTCACCTCCAGGCGATTCGGCACGCTGTCCGGGACGAGAAGCGCGTCGCCACCTGTTTGGGGTTCGGCCCACGCTTCCTGCACTCAACTGGCCAGGCGTACAAGGGCGGCCCAAACACCGGCGTCTTTGTGCAGTTGACCTGCGATGACGCCCATGACCTGCCCGTACCGGGTCATGCCTATACCTTCGGCGTCGTCAAGGCGGCCCAGGCGCGAGGGGATTTTCAAGTCCTCGCCGAGCGGAAGCGGCGCGTGCTGTGGATTCACTTAGGCGCGGATGTACCGGCGCAGTTGTTTAAGCTGCGAGAGGCGTTCGCGCAGGCGCTGGCGTCCAGCGCGCGCTCCTAGCCTGTCAGCTCCGCCACGGGCGGCGGGCGGACGCCGTCCCCGCTCTGACTTTGGTCAAGTCTTTTCAGAACGTGAGGTGGATATGACGGAACAGTTGGCCGACATCGGCCTCGTCGGTTTGGCGGTCATGGGCGGCAACTTGGCGCGGAACATGGCGCGCAACGGCTACACGGTTGCCGTCTGGAATCGTGATCCAGCGCGGGTGGACAAGTTTATGGCGACCGCTGGCCCGGACAAGAAGTTTATTCCGACCCGAACGCCACAGGACTTGGTCGCGGCGCTGGCGCGTCCGCGCAAGATCATGCTGCTGGTCAAAGCCGGCGAGGCGACCGACTGGACGATTGCTCAGCTCAAGCCCTACCTTGAGCCGGGCGACATCCTGATTGACGGCGGCAATGCGCTCTACCACGACACAATTCGCCGCGAAAAGGCGCTTAAGGCGGAAGGGTTGCACTTCATCGGCTGCGGCGTGTCGGGCGGTGAAGAAGGCGCGCTGTTGGGGCCGTCGCTAATGCCAGGCGGCGACCGCGACGCTTACGAACAGCTCCGTCCCATCTGGGAAGCCATCGCTGCAAAGGTGGACGACGGCCCCTGCGTGACCTACATCGGTCCCAACGGCGCAGGGCACTTCGTCAAGATGGTGCACAACGGTATTGAGTACGGCGATATGCAGCTTATCGCCGAGGCTTACGATTTGCTCAAGCGCGTCGGCCGCTTGACCGCGCCTGAACTTGGCGTCGTCTTTGCAGCTTGGAATGAAGGCGTCCTGCAGTCATTCCTCATCGAAATCACGGCGCAGATTTTCCGCGCTGTCGATCCCGAAACCCAGCAACCGCTCGTAGACCTGATCCTCGACAAGGCCGGGCAAAAAGGCACGGGCAAGTGGACGTCCGAAGCGGCGCTGGAGTTGGGCGTTCCTGTCCCGACGATTCAGGCCGCGATTGACGCGCGGCTGCTGTCCGCGATGAAGGCGGAGCGTGTAGCGGCGAGCCAGGTCATTGTCGGCCCGCCGACATCGCCGGAAATGCCTGATTTGAAAGATTTTATTATTCTTGTCCACAATGCGCTCTACGCCAGCAAAATCTGCTCTTACGCCCAGGGGATGGCGCTACTTGCCGCCGCCTCGCGGGCGTATGACTGGAATCTCAACCTGAGCGAGATTAGCCGCATCTGGAAGGGGGGCTGCATTATCCGGGCGCAGTTCCTCGACAAGATCAAACAAGCCTACCAGCGGCGGCCCGACCTGCCGAATCTCCTACTCGACCCAGATTTCAACCAGTGGATGGCTGACACGCAAACCAGTTGGCGGACGGTCGTCAGCATCGGCGCGCTAGCCGGGATTCCATTGCCCGCTATGAGCGCCAGCTTGGCCTACTTCGACAGTTACCGGACAGCCACCCTACCGCAGAACCTCACCCAGGCGCAGCGTGACTTTTTCGGCTCGCACACCTACGAACGCCTTGACAAACCAGAAGCCGGCCCTATCCATACCGATTGGAAGGCGCTTGTCCGGTAGCGCCGTCTCTTCCCTGCGCCGCCCGGCAGGGCGGCGCAAACCGGGAGCGATACACGATGGCGAACGATCTGAACCCCCTGCGCGAAGAAGCGCGCGTGGAGCGCACCCCTGACCCCTGCATCATTGTCATCTTCGGTGCGTCGGGCGATCTGGCGAAACGCAAACTGGTACCGGCGCTCTTCAACCTTGCCCGTGAGCGTCGGCTGCCCGGCGGCTTTTCAATGGTCGGCTATGCCCGCAGCCCCATGAGTGACGAAGCCCTGCGGGCGCTGATGCGCGACGCGGTGGCGCAGTTTTCCAGTTCAGGCCCGCCGACCGAGGCGGAATGGGAGAGCTTCGCCGCCGGCCTATTCTACTGTCAGGGCGGGTACGACGACCTTGCTGGCTACGAACGGCTCAAGGCGCGGCTTGCCGCAATTGACGCAGAACGCGGCGCGGGCGGCAACCGGATTTTCTACCTTTCTACGCCGCCCAGCCTGATTGGGCCGATTATGGACGCGCTTGGCGCGTCAGGTCTGGCGCGCCGGACGCCGGGCGGCTGGACGCGCGTCATTATTGAAAAACCCATCGGCTACGACCTTCAGACAGCGCGCGCACTCAACGCGCACGTCGGCCGCATCTTTGACGAAGAGCAAATCTATCGCATTGATCACTACCGGGCGAAGGAAACCGTGCAGAACATCGTGGTCATGCGGTTCGCCAACGGCATTTTTGAGCCAGTCTGGAATCGGCGCTATATTGACCACGTTCAGATTACGGCGGCGGAGGTGGTCGGCGTCGAGGGGCGCGGCGGCTATTACGAAGAGGCAGGCGCGGTGCGCGACATGCTCCAGAATCACCTGCTCCAACTGCTGGCGCTGGTCGGCATGGAGCCGCCCACGTCGCTGGACGCTGACGCCATCCGCGATGAGGCCGTCAAAGTCGCCAAGGCGATTCGGCCCATCCCGCCTGACGCCGTGGACGCCTATGCCGTGCGCGGGCAGTACACCGCCGGGTGGGTCGGCGGCAAAGCCGTCCCCGGCTACCGCGAAGAGGAGGGCGTCAACCCAAAGTCCACGACGGAAACCTATGCCGCCGTCAAGCTGGAAATTGACAACTGGCGCTGGGCGGGCGTGCCGTTTTATCTGCGCTCCGGCAAACGCCTAACCAAACGCGCCGCCGAGATCGCCGTCCAGTTTCGCCAGGTTCCCATGCGGTTGTTCACCACGACCGAGGCTGACTTGCACGAGCCGAACCTGCTGGTGATGAAGATTCAGCCCGACGAAGGGCTGACGCTGCGGCTAGCAGCGAAGCTGCCCGGTCACGCCATTCACCTGCGCTCCGTCAACATGGAGTTTCGCTACGGCACATCTTTTGGCGTACGGTCGTCGGAGGCGTACGAGCGGCTGCTGCTGGATTGCATGTTCGGGGACGCGACGCTCTTTACGCGCCGCGACATGGTGGAAACCGGCTGGGCGCTCATGACGCCGATTCTTGAGCACTGGGCGGCGAGCGGCGAACGCAACCTGCACTTTTACGAGGCCGGCACGTGGGGTCCGGAAGCCGCCAATCAGTTGATGGAGGAGGGACGCACCTGGCGGCGGCTCTGACGACGGCGGGAGAACTCCGGCATGGGCATCGTCGAAGACATTGAACGGCGTCGTCAAGTGGATGTGGCGGCGATTGAGCGCGAACTAACCGAGTTGTGGCAGGTCGCAGCGGAAGCCAAGGAAGGCGACGCCACCGCCGCCGTTATGCGCGTCTGTCTGCTCAACCTCCTTGTGTTGATCACCGACGAAGCGCATTTCGGCGCCGTTTCGGAAGTTGTTGCCAAGGTGACGGAATCCGCTCCATGCCGCGCCATCATTATGCACGCCAACCCGGCCGGGCCGGAGGCGGAAACTCACGCCTGGATTGCGTCACACTGCCACCTTGACGACCACATGCGGCAGGTGTGCTGCGAGGAAATTCGGGTCTCCGTCGGCGGCTCGGCCGTCAAATATCTGGCGCGCACCGTCGCGCCGCTCATCGTCCCTGATCTGCCAGTGTTTCTCTGGTGGCGCGACATCCAGACGCTGCGCGAGAAATACTTCGCCGATTTCCTGCCCGACGTCGATCGCGTTATTGTGGACAGTCGCGGTCTGACGCACCGCGACAGTCTAGCTGTGCAACTGGCGAAGTTCGTCCTTGAAACCCAGCGGCGTGCGGCCTTTAGCGACCTAAACTGGACGCGCCTGACGCGATGGCGCGATCTCATCGCCGGCCTGTTTGACGCGCCGGATTTGACGCATTACCTCAATGAATTGACGCGCGTGACCATTCGTTACGCTAAAGACGCCGAAGCGCCGGGGCTGCCATTACAGACATTGCTGCTGGCGGGCTTCTTCGCAGCGCAGCTCAACTGGACGCTCAGAGACGCCTATGAGATCAGCCCTCATCAGGCCGAACTTCGCTTTCGCGCCCATCGGCGGCGCGTCATGTTGACCATTGAGCCGCAACCCGACAGCCGCCTGCCGCAGCGTGAACTGACCGAGGTTTTGCTGATCGCCGAACGGCCCGAGCCGGCGCGTTTCAGCGTCGTTTGTCAGCTGTCGGAAGGCGCAGACCTGCTCTACATCACCTCGGTGGATATTACCGGCGGTGCGCGCCACCATACGACCATCACCCTGCCGCCGCTGACTGACGCGCGCTTGATGTCGCGGGAAGTTGAAATTTTCGGTCGCTCCAAGCCATATGAACGTGCGTTGCGGATGGCGCTTGAAATGATGACCGAGCTTGAGCTGGACGCGCAAAGCGAATAACGCCATGAACATTTTCGTCTTCCCGACCGCTGACGATTTGGCGCGTCATGCCGCTGAGTCGTTTGTGACGCAGGCTAACGCAGCAATTGACGCGCGCGGCCGATTCGCCGTCGCCTTTTCGGGAGGAAACACGCCGCGCGTTATTTTTCGCCTTCTGGCGACCGAGGCCTTCGCTCGGCGCGTCAACTGGAGCGCCGTCCATTGCTTCTGGGGCGACGAGCGGTGCGTCCCGCCCAACCATGCCGACAGCAACTTTCGGCTCGCCTGGGAAATCCTCCTAGCGCCGCTGGGCGTCTCGGAAAGCAACATTTATCGGATGGAAGGCGAGCTTCCTCCGGCTGAAGCGGCGGCGCGGTATAACGCCCGCTTACGGGCGTTTTTCCGCGACGCCCCCCTGCGCTTTGATTTGATTCACCTTGGCATGGGCGAGGACGGCCACACGGCGTCGCTGTTTCCCGGCACGGCAGCACTCGCCGAAACCGAGGCGAAGGTGGTGGCTAATGCCGTACCGCAACTGAACACGATGCGCCTTACCTTCACTGCACCGCTCATCAACGAAGCGCAGGCCGTGGAGTTTTTTGTCACCGGCAGCGGTAAGGCCGGCGTGCTGCGGGAGGTGCTGGTCGGCGACCGGAAAGATCGTTATCCGGCGCAAATGATTCACCCGACGCACGGAACACTGACATGGCTTGTTACCGCCGACGCCGCCGCGCAGCTTCCGGCGGAACTTGTGCGGCAGGCCGTAATTTGAATCTCATCCTTATTTGAATCTCATCCTTGCCCGTCATTTCGCGCTATGACGGCGACAACCCGCCCCAAGCCGCCGGTACTCGCACACGTCGGCGTACTGTGCTACTTATGACCAAAGTGTTCCCAAGGATACAAACCACCACGACCCGCCTATGGACCTGACAACCCTGATCCGAACGTTTCCTCTCGGCGACGGCGGCGAAGGCCGGTTGGTCTCGTTGCCCGCGCTCGAAGCCGCCGGCTTCGGCGAAGTCTCAACGCTGCCGATTTCACTTCGTATCGTCCTCGAAGCCGTTCTTCGCAACTGCGACGGCCGACGCATCACCGAAAACGACGTGCGGCGTCTAGCCGACTGGCAACCCAACGCTGAACGGACGACCGAAATCCCCTTCGTCGTGGCGCGCGTCCTGCTCCAAGACTTCACCGGCGTGCCGCTCCTGTGCGATCTGGCGGCGATGCGTTCGGCGTTCGTTCGTATGGGGAAGGACCCGGCCCTGATTGAGCCGCTCGTCCCTGTGGATCTGGTCATTGACCACTCCGTACAGGTGGATTTCACCGGCCGCGAACGCAACCTGCCTACCCTCGGCGACAACGGTACGCCGGCCGACCCGCTGACCCTCAACATGCGACTCGAGTTCGAGCGAAACCGGGAGCGCTATGAGTTTTTGAAGTGGGGTATGCAGGCGTTCAAAACCTTCCGCGTCATCCCGCCGGGCGTCGGCATCTGCCACCAAGTCAACCTCGAATACCTCGCCCAAGGCGTCCTGTCGCGCGATGGGATGTACTTCCCCGACACACTCGTTGGGACGGACTCCCACACCACCATGATCAACGGCCTGGGCATTGTCGGCTGGGGCGTCGGCGGCATCGAGGCGGAAGCCGCCATGTTGGGTCAGCCAGTCTCCTTCCTGACGCCTGATGTCGTCGGCGTCAACCTCACAGGACGCCTACGCGAAGGCGTGACGGCGACCGACCTCGTGCTGACTGTTACCGAAATGCTCCGCAAGGCGGGCGTGGTCGGCAAGTTCGTCGAATTCCACGGCGACGGCGCAGCCGCGCTGAGCGTCCCCGACCGCGCAACGCTGGCGAATATGGCTCCCGAATACGGTGCAACGATGGGCTTTTTCCCCGTTGATGAAAAAACCTGCGACTACCTGCTGGCGACGGGTCGCGCGCCGGAGCAGGTCGCCGTCGTCCGCAACTACTTCCAAGCGCAGGGTTTGTTTGGGATTCCGGCTGCGGGCGCGTGCCGGTACTCGACCGTCCTTGAACTCGATCTGGCGACCGTCGAGGCAAGCGTCGCCGGGCCGAAACGCCCGCAGGATCGCATTGCGCTGAACCGAGTGGCGACGGTCTTCAGCGAAACGCTCACGAAACCAACCGCCGCCGGTGGCTTCGGCATCCCCCCTGAGCAAACGACAATGCGCGCGCCGACCAGCGACCCCTACTTCGGCGACCTTGGCCACGGCGATGTCGTTATCGCGGCGATTACGTCCTGCACAAACACCTCCAATCCGAGCGTCATGCTCGCGGCGGGCCTCGTTGCGCGGAAAGCCGTCGCGCGCGGCTTGCGCGTTCGCCCAACGGTCAAAACTTCGCTCGCCCCTGGCTCGCGCGCCGTCACCGCTTACCTTGAAAAAACCGGGTTGCTCGATGACCTGCGGCGGGTCGGCTTTGACGTGGTGGGCTACGGCTGTACGACGTGCATCGGCAACTCCGGCCCGCTGGAGCCGACCATCGAGGAAGCCATCACCACGCACAGCCTCGTCGCCGCAAGCGTCCTGTCGGGTAATCGCAACTTCGAGGCGCGCGTCCACCCGAATGTCAAGGCGAACTTTTTGATGAGTCCGCCGCTGGTCGTCGCCTTCGCCTTGGCCGGGCGCGTCACCCTTGACCTCACTCAAGAACCGCTTGGCTACGACGACGCCGGCCAGCCTGTGTATCTGCGCGACGTGTGGCCGACGACCGACGAACTCGCCGCCGTCATGGACGCCGCTTTTGACCGCGACACCTACCGGCGACTCTACGCCGACTTCACCGAAAACCATCCGCTGTGGAACGCCATCCCCTCTGTCGCCGGACAGGTGTACGAGTGGCGGCCGGATTCAACCTACATTCAGGAGCCGCCGTTTTTCGCCGACTTCAGCCTTGCGACCAAGACATTCGCTGACATTCACGGCGGGCGGGCGCTGGCCATCTTTGGCGATTCAGTCACGACCGACCATATTTCCCCGGCGGGCAGCATCAAACCGACTTCGCCGGCCGGCCGGTATTTGCAGGAGCGGAACGTCGCCGTCGCCGACTTCAACAGCTACGGCGCGCGGCGCGGCAACCATGAGGTCATGATGCGCGGGACGTTCGCCAACGTTCGCATCAAAAACCTTATGCTGCCGGGGACAGAGGGCGGCGTTACAGTCCACCAGCCGAGCGGCGAGCGCATGCCAATCTATGACGCAGCAATGCGCTACGCCGAAACCCAGACGCCGCTGTTTGTGTTCGCCGGGAAGGAATACGGCACGGGCAGTTCGCGCGACTGGGCTGCCAAAGGAACGGCGCTGCTGGGCGTGCGCGTCGTCGTGGCGGAAAGCTTCGAGCGGATTCACCGCAGCAACTTGGTCGGCATGGGCGTTTTGCCGTGTCAGTTCACCGACGGCGTGACCGCGCAGTCTCTCGGGCTGGATGGAACGGAAACCTACGCGCTGGTTGGACTGGCGGAAGGCGTTGCGCCGCGCCAGACCGTCACGTTGGTCATCGAGCGGGTGAATGGCGATGTCGAGCGCGTCCCAGTTCAACTCCGACTGGACACACCAGTGGAGATTGACTATTACCGGCACGGCGGCATCCTGCCCTACGTCCTGCGGCAAATGTTGCTGAATGACGCCTAGGCGTAGACACCCTGCTTTGTGGTGAGTCGCTATTCCAGCCTTCGCTTGACCACAGGTAGGAATAACTTTTCAGAAGCGTTTCAAGCAAAAGTCGGAGGGCTAACGTTACTTGCAAAACCTACGCGATATGTCGCGGATGCGTCTGACGATCTTCCGCGACCACGGCTGGTTGCTCTACTCGCTCGTGCTGCGCGACTTGCGCGGCCGCTACAAGGGTTCCTTTCTCGGCTTTTTCTGGACGTTCCTCAACCCGCTGCTGCTGATGCTGACCTACAGCGTGGTGTTCGGGTACTTCCTCCAAGTCAATGCGCCGGCCTACCCGGCGTTCATCCTGAGCGGCCTGCTGCCCTGGATCTGGTTCTCGACGGCCCTGCTGCAAGGCTCGACCTCCATTCTGGAAGGCGCGTCCTACGTGGGGAAAACCATTTTCCCGACGCCGGTGCTGCCGCTCGTACCGGTGCTGGCCGGTATGGTCAACTACCTGCTGTCCTTGCCGTTGCTCCTGATGTTGCTGCTGTTTTTCAAGCTGCCCGTGGGGTGGGGCCTTCTGGTTTTCCCCATACTGGTCATCATCCAGACGCTGCTGCTGTGTGGTCTGACGATGGCCCTTTCAGCCCTCAGCGTCACCTTTCGCGACACCCAACACCTGCTCGGCCACATCATCACCATCCTGTTCTTTATGATGCCGATTATGTATCCGCTGAGGGCGATTCCGGAACGAGCGCGCTGGATTGTAGAACATAATCCGCTGGTCGGGCTTTTTTATGGCTACCAGCAAATCTTCTATTATGGCGAAGTCCCCGACCCACGCCGCTTGCTGTGGCTATTTGTCTTCGCTGTCGCCGTTTTCTACGGCGGGCAATTCACGTTCAACCGGCAAGCGGAGTCTTTCGCCGAACTCATTTAGCCACGCCGCCTCAGCCGGGAACGCTCCCGCCGCCGGTCGCGTGGTTTCCGCAACAAGCGGTTTGTCGGTAAGCAGCTTTTCACGTAGGAGAGTCGTCGGCCTATGAGCGCACCCACACCTTCGAGCCGTCCCACCGTCAACCCAATCCGCACCCGCGCCGACTGGCAAGCGCAACGCGACGCCTGCCTTCAGAATCCGGGCGCTTTTCATGGCGCGATTGCGCGGCGTGAAATTCACTGGTTCGACGCTGCACGGGCGGCATGGCTGACCTATGACGAAACCGCCGCACGCTGGACAGGCTACGACTACCGAACCGGAGCGCCCGTGACCTGTGACGCAGCCGACTTCACGCCGTGGGCGCAAGCCTTCGACGAGACGGAAGCGCCGTATTATCGCTGGTTCGTCGGCGGCCTCACCAACGCCTGCTTCAACGAAGTGGATCGCCATGTCCTTGCCGGCCACGGCGATGAAGTTGCGTTTTACTTCGAAGGCGACCGCTGGGATCAATCCCTTGACAACGGGCGCGGCGGCCCAGTGGTTTCCTTCCCCGTCACGCGCAAGCGCCTGCTGCTGGAAACGGTCAAGGCTGCGCTAGCGCTGCAGGGGCTGGGACTGCGTGCTGGCGACCGCATCGCCATCAATCTCCCCAACATCATGGAGCAAATTTACTTCACCGAGGCGGCCAAGCGGCTCGGCGTCATTTACACGCCCGTCTTCGGCGGGTTTTCGGCGAAAACGCTTAGCGACCGCATTCACGACTCCGGCGCGAAGGTCGTTATCACGTCGGACGGCGGCTACCGCAACGCGCAGATTGTGCCTTACAAAGAAGCCTACACCGACAAGGCGCTGGATGATTACGTCCCCGTCGCCGACGTCCTGGAGATCGTCCGCGACACGCTCGAAACCCTCACCGAAAAATCCACCTTCGGCTGGTTGGGCGAACATTTTCATGACTCGGTCATTGAGCATATTTGCCGGGCGGTACGCGACGCCGTCGTAGGTGACATCACCGTAGAACGCGCCGACGCCATGCGCGGCGTCGGGGTGGGGCTCAGCGAACTGCGCATGCTGTCGGCCAAAGCAAAGTCCATGATCCGCACCGCCATCGCCAAAGCGTTGGTCACAACGCCAGCGCGCGTCGAAGCCGTCGTGGTCGTCAAGCATACTGGGCAGGAGATTGTCTGGCGGGCGGAGCGCGACCGCTGGGCGCATGACTTGCTGGCTGAAGCCTCGCAGCGGCTGCTGGCGACGGCGCGTGCGCGCGGCTTCGCCGTTGAGACAGAGGAGGATTTGCTCAGTTTGCCCACAGCGGATTTGGTCAGTGTCCTCTACACGCATTCGCGCCCACTACCAGTGTCGTCCGAGTTTCCGCTGTTTTTCATCTACACGTCCGGCAGCACGGGCAAACCCAAAGGCGTCGTCCACGTTCATGGCGGGTATGTTGCCGGGATCGCCCATACGATGAAAGTGTCGTTTGACGCACGGCCGGGTGACGTGATGTACGTCATCGCCGATCCGGGTTGGATTACGGGACAGAGTTACCTGATTTCGGCGGCGCTGACGACGCGCGTCACCAGCGTCGTCGCCGAAGGCTCGCCGGTGTTTCCCAACGCCGGACGCTTCGCTTCCATCATTGAGCGTTACCGGGTCAACATCTTCAAAGCTGGCTCGACCTTTCTCAAAACGATCATGACCGACCCACAGAACCGCGCCGACGTGGAGCGGTACGATGTTTCGTCGCTGCATGTGGCGACGTTCTGCGCCGAGCCGACCTCACCAGCCGTTCAGCAGTTCGGCATGGAGTTGCTGTGTCGGCGATACATCAACTCCTACTGGGCGACGGAACACGGCGGCATCGTCTGGACGCACTTTTACGGCAATGACGACTTCCCGCTCCGCCCGGACGCCCACACTTACCCGCTGCCATGGGTGATAGGCGATGTGTGGGTGGCGGAAGCAACGGACGACAACGGTACAGCCGTCCGGCATCGGCCGGCTGAGATTGAGGAAAAAGGCGAAATCGTCATCACGCAGCCGTACCCATATCTGGCGCGAACTGTCTGGGGCGACACAGAAAACTTCGCCGTTACGACGACCGTCGTCGGCGACGGCGTGGAAATCGCCGCCGTTGCGCCGACGTGGCGCGGCGACTTCGAGCGCTACCGGAAACTCTACTGGACGAAATGGGCCGGGACGCTCACCTATACCCAGGGCGATTTTGCGCGGAAGTATGCCGACGGAAGCTTTAGCCTGCACGGACGCTCCGACGATGTTATCAACGTCAGCGGCCACCGCCTTGGCACAGAGGAAATCGAGGGCGCAATCCTGCGCGACAAGCAGCTGAACCCCAACTCGGTCGTCGGGAACGTCATCGTCATCGGCGCGCCGCACCGGGAAAAAGGCCAAACGCCGGTCGCCTTCATCCTGACGGCTGAAGGACGCAAGCTGACAACAGATGACGAACGCCGATTGTCGGAGCTGGTTCGGCAGGAAAAGGGTCTGACGGCCGTCCCGTCGGACTACATTCCGGTTAGCGCCTTTCCCGAAACGCGCAGCGGGAAGTACATGCGGCGGTTTTTGAAGAATCTGCTGTTTGACGAACCACTGGGCGACACGACGACGCTGCGCAACCCTGAAGTGCTGGACGAGTTGGCGGCTAAGATTAGGGCTTGGCGCGAAAAAACACGCCTGCGCGAGGCAAGCCGCGTCTTCGAGACCTACCGCTACGTGCGCGTGCAGTATTTCGATGTTATACCACCCAAAGACGGGCAAGCGGCGCAGCGCCTTGCGTTGGTAACCATCACCAACCCGCCGGTCAACGCTCTCAATGAGCGCGCGCTGGACGAACTCATCACCGTCGTTGAGCACCTCGAACGGCGCGATGATGTCAAGGTCGTCATCTTTACAGGCGAGGGGACGCGCTCATTTGTCGCTGGCGCGGACATCAAGCAGTTGCTTGACTTCAAAACAGTCGCTGAGGCGCTGCCGCTGCCGAACAATGCGCATCTGGTCTTCGGCAAAATCGAGCGCATGTCCAAGCCGGTCATTGCGGCGGTGAACGGTGTCGCTTTAGGCGGCGGCAATGAGTTTCAGATGGCGTGCCACTACACGGTGAGCGAGCCGACAGCCGTGTTTGGGCAACCTGAAATCCGGCTCAATTTGATTCCCGGCTACGGCGGGACCCAGCGTTTGCCGCGCCTGCTGGCGCTCCGGCGGGGCGAGCGAAACGGCCGGGATGAGTGAACGGCCAAAGCCCGTTTCAGGGCGCGTTTTCGGCGCAGGGCCGCTCCCGGTGTCATCGCCCTCCGAACAGACGGCGGAGTGGGGCTGTGATTCGCCACGAACGCGAACGGAGAACGTTTCCAAGTTGCGTCTCAACCTCGCGGCGTTCCGCTTCCGCTTGCTGGAGTCGTTGCTCCAGTTGGCGGCATTCTGCCTCCACCTGTCGCCACTGCGCCTCGACACGGCGGCGATCAGCGGAAGCCGCCTCAAGCTGCCGCTCCACTTCCGCTAGTCGCTGCCGTAAATGCAGAACTTCGTTGCTTTTGGCATGCAGCGTTTGTTCCCGCTCCGCCAGCCGGGCGCTCAAATCGGCAATTTCGGCGTCCTTTGCGCGCCACACCTCCGCTACCTCGTGGTCCTTCTTCTGAAGCGCCGCGTGCAGACGGCGTTCAAACTCAGTCGCCTGAGCGGACAGGGCGCGTTCGGACTCAAGCTGGACCTCACGCAATCGCTCCCGTAGCTCCAGCACCCGACACTGCATGGTGAGCGGATCAAAATCCTCGACGCCCAGTGTCCGCAGCAACCGCAAAAACGGCTCGAACCGTTTGCGCCGACCGGCGTCCGTCACCAAACACCACCGCGAAACGGCCAGCGACGGATGGACATCCGCCATTGTCAGCAACAGCGGCCGCCCACCTTGTTGACGCATCACCGCCATCAAATCGCCGACGTGAATGATATCCGCCGCGTCTAACCACCGGCCGAGAACGCCGTCGTAGGCAGCCAACGACGGAACCTCCGCCAGACGGTCAAACAGTCCGACCTTCGGCGGCGTGGCGTCTGGGTCTGTGACGAATGTCGCTGCATACCGCCGGACAAATGCCGCGTTGTCTTCTTGCGCCACAGCCGTCAGAAAGCGCGCCGGCCAGCAGTTCAACTCATCCGGCGCAGGGTGTTGATCGTCAACCGCCGCGCCGTCCGGCGTCATTAGGGCAAAGTCACCCTGAATCAACCCGCACGACCGCGCCAGATAAGCAATCCGGCGATCCAAAATGTGCCAAGATGCCGGCTCGCCGCCGCTCACCAGAGCGGATGAACCGACTTCGACGCCGCCGACCTGAGTGGTATCGTATGACTCACTTCGTGATTTTTGTTCGGAGTACGAAGACGCCCGTATGACCACGTTACCTGCATCGCCCATCAAGTATGCCGTCATCGGCGGTAGTGGTTTCTATCGCATGGAGGGTTTTGAGGGAACGGAAGAGTTGTTTATGGATACGCCATTTGGGAAGCCCTCGGATGCGATCATCACCGGCCGGCTTGACGGCGTACCAGTGGCGTTTCTACCGCGCCACGGACGCGGACATCTACTGCTGCCGTCGGAACTACCGTTCCGCGCCAACATTTACGCCCTCAAAATGCTCGGCGTCGAGTTCATTATCTCAATCTCCGCGGTCGGCTCGCTCAAAGAAGAACTCAAACCGCTCGATGTCGTCATTCCCGACCAGTTTTTTGACCGAACGCGCGGGCGGACGCAGGAATCCACCTTCTTCGGCGACGGCATCGTGGCGCATGTGACCTTCGCTGACCCAGTTTGCTCGCTCCTATGTGATTATCTCGAAGCCGCCGCCCGCGAACTAGACAACGTTCGGGTCCACCGGGGCGGGACGTACCTGTGCATGGAAGGCCCAGCATTCTCAACCCGCGCCGAGTCCAACGTTTATCGCCAATGGGGGATGTCGGTCATCGGCATGACGAACCTACAGGAAGCCAAGCTCGCCCGCGAAGCCGAAATGAGCTATGCGACGCTGGCCATGGTGACGGATTACGATTGCTGGCACGAAGGCCACGCCGATGTCACAGCCGAAATGGTCATTGACTTCCTCAACCGCAACGTCGCCACGGCGCAGCGCATTGTCCGGGGGACGCTGCGCCGGCTGGCCGCCGACAACCCAACCTCGCCCTATGCTTCGGCGCTCAAAAACGCCATCATGACGCGCCCGGATTTGGTTTTCCCCGAAACTCGGCGGCGGCTAGCTGCGATCATCGGGAAATACTTGCCGCTGTGACTACCGCCAACTCTCCACCACGCCTCCTTGGTCGCGGCAAGCGGCCTTTGTCGGGCGGCATACGTTGCCTAGGGCAGGCGGGCGACGCAGGTGTAAAAAAATGTTTTCCATCTGGTCGAACGGCGAGTCCTACGCCATACTTCGTGTTCCCCACACCGTCTTAGCCTTCGACGGGACGGCGGACTGCACCCCCAAAGCGTTTTCCTGTGCTCAGGTCGTAGTCGTTCAATGATCAAAGCCACGCTTCCGGTTCTGCTTTGCCTGCTGCTTGGCGGCGCGTTGCAAACATCCGCGTTTGCCCAATCCGAGCGACCGGGCGATGTGCCGCGCCCACGCGCCTACGCCATCGTTAACGCCCGCTTGATTCCCGTTGCGAAGCCGCCCATCGAACGGGGGACAATTGTTGTCCGCAACGGTCTCATCGTCGCCGTCGGCGCGGATGTCAAGCCGCCGGCTGATGCACGCCAACTGGATGGAACAGGCCTCACCGTCTATCCCGGCCTGATGGACGCCGTAAGCCACGTCGGCTTTCAGGCCGCCCCCGCGCCGGCAGCGCCGCCGACCGGCGTTGTCCGGGCCGCGCCTAACGCGCCGCCGCCCGCCGTCCCCGTCGGCGGTCTCGTCAACTCAACCCGACCAGCCGGTTTCCAACCGGAGCTGCTCGCCGCCGAACTGGTGCGTCCTAATGGCGATGGTCTAGAACCGGCTCGGCAGGCCGGCTTCACCACAGCGCTTACTATCCCGCGCGACGGCATCGTGATGGGACGGTCGGCGGTCATCGCCCTGGCAGGGGACACCCCCCGCGAGATGGTCATCCACACGCCAGTGGCGCTACACATCACCTTTCGCGTTGTCGCCGGCGACCGCTATCCGAACTCACTAATGGGCGTCTTTTCAATGGTGCGGCAGGCGTTTTTGGACGCACAACAGTACCAAGCGCACTGGGCGGCCTATCGCGCCAACCCGCGCGGTATGAAGCGCCCAACCGACGACCCTTCGCTCGAAGCGTTGCTTCCGGCGCTCAACCGCGAGATGCCAGTGGTCTTTCACGCCGATACCGAACGCGAAATCATTCGCGCGCTCGACTTCGCTCAGGAATTCAACCTGCGACCCATCATTGCCGGTGCGCGCGAAGCGGACAAAGTCGCCGACCGCCTCAAGGCGGCCAAAGCGACGGTGCTGCTGTCGTTGAACTTCCCGAAGCGGAATACGGCTTTCTCGCCGGAAGCCGACCCAGAACCGCTGTCGCTCCTACGGGCGCGCGTGGCGGCGCTCAAGACGGCCGCCGTGCTCCACACCGCCGGTGTGCCTTTCGCCTTCCAAACTGGCGGACTCGCCCCGGCCGATGCGCTTTCCAACGTCAAGAAAGCCATAGACAACGGACTTCCGGCCGATGAGGCGCTGCGGGCGTTGACCATCCGGCCGGCGGAAATCTTCGGCTTGGCCGACCGGCTTGGCACACTCGAAGTTGGTAAAGTCGCCAACCTCATTGCCGTGCGGGGTGACCTCTTTGACGCCAAGCGCAAAATGGCCTTTGTCTTCATTGACGGCGTGATGATGAACTTGCGCGGCTCAAACATCGCCCCCGTCGAAGTTGTCGGCGCTTGGGAAGCCAAAGACATTAAGCTGACGTTCACCCGTGAGAACGGGGAACTCAAAGGTAAAGCTCGGATCGGCGACAAAGACTTTGAGTTGCGCGAGCTGCGCTTGGGTCTCGATGACGACGCCTCGCTGTCGACCATCCGCTTCGTCGCTGACCTCCCGCGCGACGGAGCGACCAAAACGGCGACGTTTACCGGCAAATACCACAGCGACGAACTACGCGGCGGCTTTGTGGTGGACGGCCGCGCCGAACCAGAGCTTGTTTTCAAGCGCAGCGCCGCGCCGCCGCCCGCAAACACCGCAGCCGAAAATGCTGGGGCGTCTGTTTTTGACTTCACCGGCACATGGAGTCTGACGGTTTCGTTCGGCTCGCAGAGCTTCCCGGCGACGCTGACGCTGCGCCAGAGCGGAACCGACCTAAACGGAACGCTGGCGCTGGGACCGCTGGGCAACGTTGAACTGAGCGGCGGCAAAGTCACTGGCAATCGGATGGAGGCGACAGCACGAGTGGATTTCGGCGGGCGTAGCTTCGAACTGCAACTTAGCGGCGTCGGCAACGGCGACAGCCTTGAGGGTTCGGTGACATCGCCCCAAGGAACAGCCGCCTTTACCGGAACACGCCCTCGGTAACTGGATGCGCCCGGCGGGCGAAACGGTATGAAGTTCTGGTCGTTTCTACGCGCATTTTCAAGACGACGCCCGGCGGCCGAGCTGTCCCTCACGTTTGCGGCGGCCGCCGAGGCCGGAGCGCTTTCAACGCCGCAGGTGTTGGATTTTGACCCGGCGACGCTGCGTTGGAGAGACCGTTCTGCAGCGGATGTCGAAGGGTACATTGCCGCGTTGCCTACTGCAGAACGCGCCGCCTTCGGCGATGCGCTGCGGTCATGGCGCGACCTAGGCTACGCCGTTTTTCCGCAGGCGATTGACCACGCGCTCATTGACGCCTACTTGGCCGATATTGAAGAACTTTACGACCGGCGTGGCCGCGGCGCGCTGATTCTCGGTGAAAGGTTTGGGATTCGGCCGGCGCGCGAACTGACGCGCGAATTCCGCCGAGGTGAAAGGTTCTAACTTCGCCGCGCCGCCGCAGTAAGGCTTGTCCAACGTCGGCGGCGGGCCGCCGTCAAGCTTGCGTGAAAAAGGAGTCTGAAAGCGATGACATTCTGTTTGCTTATCCGGCGCTTGGCGTTCGCCTCGGCTCTGGTTGTGGCGTTTTGCCCGACCGGGCTGTGGGCGCAGCAGAGGTCCAAAGCAACGCTCATCAAAAATGCGACGCTGCTGACGGTCACGAAAGGCACGCTCGAAAACAGCGACCTGCTGATTGAAAACGGCAAAATCGCCAAAATCGGCAAGGGACTGACCGCTCCCGATGGCGCGCGCGTCATTGACGCCACGGGCAAGTACGTGCTGCCGGGCATCATTGACTGCCACTCACACTCGATGATTGACGCGGTCAACGAAGGCTCGCTGTCGGTGACTTCGATGTGTCGCATCCGCGACGTCCTCAATCCGAACGATGTTGACCTCTACCGCGCGCTAGCTGGCGGGGTAACGGCGCTCAACCTGTTGCACGGCTCGGCTAACCCTATTGGCGGACAAAATCAGGTCGTCAAAATTAAGTACGGCCGGCCCATTGAGGAGTTTCTCTTCCCCGACGCCCCGCCTGGCATCAAGTTCGCGCTGGGCGAGAACCCCAAGCGATCGAACTTCCGCTTTCCAGGTCAGACTCAGCGCTACCCCAACTCGCGCATGGGCGTTGAGGAAACGATTCGAGACGCCTTCGTGCGGGCACGGGACTACAAGCGGCAGTGGGACGAGTATGCGGCGGCCAAGGCGCGGGGTGAAAACGTCCCGCCGCCCAAGCGTGACTTGCAGCTTGAGCCGCTGGTCGAGGTGCTAGAAGGCAAGCGGTACGTTCATGCGCACTGCTACCGCGCCGAAGAAATTCTCATGCTGATGAACTTGGCCGAGGAGTTCGGCTTTCGGGTGCGGACGCTTCAGCACGCGCTAGAGGGCTACAAAGTCGCGCGTGAGATCGCCAAGCACGGCGCCGGCGCGTCGGCCTTTGCGGATTTCTGGTCATACAAAGTGGAGGCCTACGACGCCATTCCGCATGACGCGGCGCTGATGATGCGCGCCGGCGTCCTCGTCTCGCTCAACTCGGACGACGACGGCCGCGCGCGGCGGCTCAATATGGAGGCGGCGCGGGTGATGAAGTACGGCGACCTGACCGAAAACGAAGCCTTGCGGCTCATCACCATCAATCCGGCGATCCAGCTTGGGATTGACCGGCGCGTCGGTTCACTTGAAGTCGGCAAGGACGCCGATTTGGCCATTTGGACGGCGCATCCGTTGAGCGTCTATGCGCGCGTCGAGACGACATTTGTGGACGGCGAAATCTTCTTCGACCGTCAAACCGACTTGGCGCGGCGTGCGGAACTGGCAAAAGAGCGCGCCGAACTCGAAGCCGCTGAGGTGAATCGTCCGCAGGCGGGCGGCGCGCCGCCGCCGGTCCCGGCGCGACGGCGTCCGGCCTACCGCCTGGGCGACAACTGTCTGCAGATGACGAAGGAGTAAGACGATGTGTGTGGAGTGGTTAGCTCGGTTACCTCGGGCCGTCCGGGGCGGGATCGGGGCGCTTGTCCTCGGCGGGTTGGTTTCAGGCGCTTCCGCACAGCAGAAGCTGGACATCGCGCCGCGCGCGACGGTCGCCATTCGGGATGCGCGGCTCGTCACAGTCAGCGGCGAGGTCATTGAACGCGGAACGCTGGTCATTCGGGACGGCAAGATTGCGGCCGTCGGTGCCCCGGCGGCGATCCCCGCCGGGGCGCAGATCATTGACGGCCGGGGTCTAACGGTTTATCCGGGGATGATTGACGCCGCAACTTCGCTGGGACTGGTGGAAATTCCGGCCGTGGCGGCGACGGTGGATCAGGGCGAAGTAGGTGACTACAACCCCAACGCGCGGGCGCTGGTCGCCGTCAACCCGCACAGCGCTCATGTGCGCGTCACGCGCTACAACGGGATTACAACAGTGGCGACGATGCCCGACGGTGGCGTGATTTGCGGGCAAGCGGCGCTTATCAATCTCTACGGCACGTCGCCGCAGGAAATGGCGGTCGTTCCGTCGCTGGGCCTCGTCGTCAACTTTCCGCGTCTGAATCTAGGTGGCGGCGGACCGTTCGGGGCGTTTCGCCAGCCACCCCCAGCCAACTTGGCGGAAGCGATCGCCACACGCGACCGGCGCGTCGAAGAACTACGCCAAGTGCTGCGAGAAGCAGCCGATTACCTGCGCGCTAAAGAAGCCGCCGCCGCCGACCCAAAGATTCCGCGTCCGGCGACGAATGTCGTGTATGAGAGCCTCATCCCGACGCTGCGCCGGGAAACGCCGGTCTTTTTTCGCGCCGACCGAGCGCAGGACATTCGCGCCGTCTTAGCATTCGCCGAAGACATGGGCTTGCGTCCGATCATTGTCGGCGGCAATGACGCTTGGATGTGCGCTGAAGAACTCAAAGCCAAGCAGGTTCCAGTCATCCTCACCGGCGTCCTAGATTTGCCAGCGCGTGAAGACGACCCCTACGACGTACTCTACGAAAACGCAGCAAAGCTGCACCGGGCGGGCGTAAAGTTTTGCATTTCGACGGGTGACAACGGCGCGCATGTGCGCGACCTGCCGTATCATGCGGGCATGGCGGCCGCTTTTGGGCTTGATCCAAAGGAGGCCCTGCGCGCCGTGACGCTTTCGCCAGCCGAGATTCTTGGGGTGAGCGACCGGCTCGGTTCGCTCGACGTTGGGAAAATAGCCAACGTCGTCGTCGCAGACGGTGACCTGCTCGAACCGCGGACGCGCGTCAAGTACGCCTTCATTGACGGCCGCCCAGCGCAGTTGACAAGCCGACACACCGAGCTTTACGAGCAGTTTAGGGAGCGCAAGTAAAAAGGATGGTGCTGTGCGTCTTCGGCTGACCGACGCCGGACGCCACACCCCGATGGCGTCTTGGTCGCCTCATGGTGGGAGCTCGTCCTAGTGAACCGCCTTCTCGGTTTCTACAGCGGAGGGTTGAGCCGCCAGTTTCGGTTTACGCCGATAGTCGCCGCGACTGAAGTACTTTTCCAGCCATACGTAGCAGCAAATGAAAAAGTACCGGCTGCCCATTTCCTTGATTTTGAGCTTGGCTAAACCGGTTCGCCGATTGCGCCACGTAATCGGAACCACCGTCCACGTGTAACCCCGAACAATCGCCTTGAGCGGTAATTCAACCGTCAGGTTGAAGTGCGGCGAAAGGAACGGGCGGCAACCTTCGATGACCTCGCGGCGGTACGCTTTGAAAGCGTTTGTCGTATCGTTGAGTCGAATGCCAAACAACACACGCAAAAAGGTGTTCGCCAGCCGGTTGAGGATCAACTTCACGATGGGATAGTCAATCGTACCGCCACCCTTAATGAACCGGCTGCCAAAAACGCACTCGTAGCCCCGATTGAGTTCACGCCAGTACCGAACGACATCGCGGCAGTCGTCCGATTCGTCGGCCATCATAATCACCACGGCGTCGCCCCTCATGTGCTCGAAACCACAGGTGACGGCGCGGCCGAAGCCATGTTCACCAAGGTTGCGCACCGGCCGGAGTGTCGGAATGTCGGCGCAAGCGGCCTGAAGAACCTCCCACGTGGCGTCCGTACTGCCGTCGTCCACAACAATAATCTCATGGGGGATGTTGTTGAGGCGCAGTTCGACGTGCAAATGCTCGATCGTCGAGCGAATGCATTCGGCTTCATCCCGCGCAGGGATGACAACCGAAAGCAACTTGAGCGGCGGTAGTTCAGGGTCGGGCGCAAGCATCGGATTGGCGTTGGGTTGTTTACGGCACAGGCCGGGATGCAAAACCAACGGAAGGCGCTCACCAATGGACAATCAACCAGCAGACGCCTTCACTCAGCAGAGACAGCCGACACCAGTTGTTACTCATTCATGTACTTCTGAAACTCCTTGGCGAAGTACACGAAGGTTTTCATCCACTCTTTGATGTTTTGCTCCGTCACGCCGCCGGTGAGTTCATAGTCACTTTCCAGAACGGGGTCGTTTTCGTCATCAAGGTAGGCTTTAGCGAACCGCTTGGCCCGATTCCACTCGTTGATACGGCTCAGCGTCATACGCTGACCGCCCCAGGCGGCTGATAGCATCAAGCTCTTGTCGCGTTTGACTAGGCGTATTTTCAGCCCGTCGCTGAGCTGGATGAGGTAGTCGTTGTTGTCCAACTCACGCCACTGCACGTCGGTAAACGAACGCAGAATGCGCTCGACGCGCGTCGTCGTCATCGTGTCAAAGACTTCCTGCTGTTGCACCGTTGGTTGCACCGTTGGAAACTGCATGCTAACAGCCGCCGGCGTTTGGAGCGCCGGCACTAGCAGGCCAATCAGCAACATCCCGACCAAGCCGTAACGAACAACCATCGGTTTGTGGAAAACAAACCGGGAAAAGTTATCGTGGGTCATCGAAAAACATCCTTTCTCGTCATTGGGCATGACAGAGCTGAAGGCAAACAATAGCCGGACGACCGAGCTAGTCCACAAGCGGCGACCCGCCCACGCCAGCCAATGATAAAGCCGCCGGACAGTGGGACGCTGCATCATAGGTGGTCGTCCCGAACCGCACAAGAAGATGGTTGACAAGGCTGCGCGTCATGCGTTCCCTATGAAGCGCATATATGAGTTGGATTCAGTTGTTCCATCAAGCTCCTGAAAGTTTTCACACACATACTTTGTTATTTGAGCCGAGGAATTGCCAATGAACCTAAGCGCACCGCAACGCCGAGCGTCCATCCGGCTGTTAGTCGGATTGTGGCTCATGCTGCAACTTTTCAGCTTGTGGCAGGGTGAGCCGGCGCAAGCCCAAACCACCACCGGCACCATTCTCGGTACGGTCATTCAGCGCGACGCCACGCCGGTGTCCGGCGCTATTGTTCGCATTATCAACAAACTCAACGGCCTGACCCGGACGGCGCGCACCGACGCCAACGGCGTCTATCGTTTTGACCTAATTTTGCCGGGCCTGTATGACATCCGTGCGCAAGCCGAGGGGTTCCGCGAGAACGCCATCGAAAACTTCGTTGTAGAAGTTAACCGCGAGAAAATCATCCAACCGCCACCCATTATCCTAGAGCCGCCGACGGCGCCTGCGCCTGCGCCGCCGGCCCCGACGCCAACGCCGGGCGCGCCGCCGCCGCCTACGCCGGGGACGACGCAGGCGAATATCGCCGACCCTGCATTGCGCGGGAGCGCCACGGCAGAGTTTATTTTGGCCCTGCCTCTGCGCGGGATACGCAACTTTGACACCTTTGCGCTGCTATCGCCGGGCGTCGCCCCGCCCCCGGCCTTCTTCGGCGTGAGCGGCCCTGGCATTGGCCCGAACGTGGGCGGCGGCGATTTTGTGGTCAATGGCGTCCGGGCGCGCGGCAACAACTTCACGATTGACGGCGCGGATAACAACGATCAGGAAGTCGGCGGCCGGCGACGCGGCTACGTAGCGACCGCTCCCCAGACGATTGAAAGCTTGCGTGAGTTTCAGATCACGACGCTGCTGGCCGACGCCGAAAGCGGGCGCAACGGCGGCGGACAAATCAATGTCGTGTCGCGCACCGGCGAAAATGAGTTTCATGGCAACTTTTATTCGTTTTTCAACGACGCGCGGCTAAACGCACGCGATCCGTTTGACTTCCGCGCCGGTTCGGTGCGAATCGGCAAACCAGCTTTTACTCGTCACCAGTCAGGGGGAACGCTGGGCGGGCCACTGCGGCGCAACCGCTGGCACTTCTTCACGGCTTTTGAACGCATCGGCGTCAATCGTACGCAGGCGACGCATTTCGCCGTGCCCACTGCTGCTGAACGCGCGGCGGCGCTGGCAATTGGCCAGCCTCAAAGCCTGCTTGGACGCGATTTACTTGACCTCTACCCGCTGCCGAACAATCCCCTTGGGCCGCACGGCGGCAACACGCTGACGCAGTTTTTGGCGGGCAACAGCGCAGCAACGCTGTTTTCCATCCGCAGCGACTACCAGTTTGAGCCGTTCGGCCGCCCGACGCTCTTCACGGCGCGCTACAACCTCAGCGACGACCGGGGACGCCTTCCCAACGTCGGCGACGCCATCAACTCCGGGGTGGACTCGCATACGCGAACCCACAACGTCGCGCTGGATTTCACAACGCGCTTCTCCGACCAATTCTCAAACCAGCTGCGACTCTCCTACGGCCGCCAACGGTTGGGCTTTGACGAACTTCCGAGCAGTCCATTCATCTTCCAAACCCGCTCGATTGGCGTGGACCTGACCGGCGACGGGCGTCCCGATGGCCGCAGCGGCCCGGTGGGGCGTGTGGTCGCCCTACCCTACAGCAGCATCGGCGTTGATCCGAGTATTTTCCCGCAGGGGCGCGTCACCAACACCATCCACGTCGCGGATACTTTCATCTGGAATCACGGCCCCGGAACGCTCAAAGCCGGCGCGGACATCCGCGTGATTCGCTCCAACAGCTTCGCCGATCTCAACTACCGGCTGACGCTAAGCTTTGCGCCGAACATTGTCATCACGCCTACCGGCTCGCCACGTTACGCCAGCGGGATTGACTTTGTTGGCCTGGGATTGCCGTCTGACATCCGGCAGACATTCGTGCAGGACCCAAACTCCACTTTGGGCTTGCAAACGACGGAGTACAACGTTTTTGTGAGCGAGACGCTACGGCTCGGTTCGCGCGTCGTCGTCCGGGGCGGCGGTCGGTATGAGCTTAACACCGTGCCGGAAACCGCCGACGGACGGTTGCGCCGCCGGCTCGCCGTCCGTCCGGAAGACTTCCCCGTCGCGCCGACTGACCAACCCCGCACCGCAGCGTTCTTTGCGGCGCTGAACAACTACCGGGCATTCGTTAACGGACGGCGCGGTATATATGACCCGGCGCGCACCAACGTCGCCGGCCGCGCCGGGTTGGCGTGGGATGTTTTCGGGGACGGTCGTACGGCGGTGCGCGCCGGATACGGCATGTTTTTTGACATCATCCCCCTGACGATCGTCGGACAGTCGCGCAACCTGTTTCCCAATAGCACGCAGGCCAATTTCCGGTCAGGAATTGTTTTCCCCGACATTTTGCGCTCCAATCCGGCGATCTTCTTGGGGCCGTCCGGCGGCGGTACCTGCGGCGGGCGCGTGCCGGGACTGCCCGCTGCGACGAGTGAGCAAACCTCATCGCCGACAGCGGCAGGCTGCGTACCAATCATTGTCGGCTCACCGGCTGTGTTTCTGGGCGACTTGTTTGACCGCCGGAATTTCGCGCTGGCTTTCACCCTGCCGCGCCGCAACATGCAGGTGGCGCGGGTACAGCAGGTGTCGCTCTCTATCGAGCAGGTCATTGCCGACCGATTGACGGCGACGGTAGCGTATGTCGGCACATTCGGTGGGAACATCATTCGTCCCGGCACGCCCAACGGCGGGCCGCTGACGCCGCTTTACTATGTTCAGGCTGGGCCGGGACGGCCGTTTGACGAAGTCATCGTTCTTCAGCGCCGCAACGACAACCGCGCCGGCGCGATTTCAGGGTTTTCAACGGACACGGACGCCACCTACCACGCCCTCCAAATCAGCGTTCGGCAGCGGTACGCCTCCGGACTGGCGTTCCAGTCAGCCTACACGTGGTCGCATGCGATTGACAGCATTTCCGACCTCTTTGATACCGCTGGCAACGCCAATCGGTCGCAGAGCGAGTTGGACCTTCCCAACATCACCCGCTTGGAGCGCGGCAGCGCCTCATTTGACATCCGGCATCGGTTTACAACAGCCGTGCAGTACGACCTGCCGTGGGGGGCGTCCAACCGCTGGCTGGGAGGCTTTCAGGTGTCGGGGATTGTGACGCTCCAGACCGGACAGCCCTTCACGGTCATTACGGGACTGGACACCAACCGCGACGGCAACCGCACCGACCGGCTAGCGACGACGCAGGGTTTGATTGTACGCAACCGTGGGGCGCAGCGGCTGGCCCTTGCGCCCGGCGTGAATCCGCTTTCATTGACGGCCTTTAGCCTGACGCAACCGGGCGAGGGCGTCGTCGGACGGAATACATTTCGCGCGCCGGGCGTGGCGTTGGTGGACGCCGCCGTCACCAAACGCTTCGCCTTCTCGGAACGGTACGCACTGCTGCTGCGCGTGGAGGCGTTCAATCTCTTCAACCGCAGCCACTTTGGGACGCCGGTGCGCATTCTGGAAGCCCCGGCTTTCGGCCGCGCCGTAGCGACGGCCGTCCCACCACGGCAGATGCAATTCGCCATGAAGTTTCAGTTTTAGCCAAGTTGCAGGGGCAGGCGCACCGTAAAGGTTGTTCCCTGCCCCACCACACTTTCCACGGCGATACTGCCACGGTGCGCCGTCACAATCCGCTTGACAATGGCAAGGCCCAGACCAAAACCAAGGCTGCTGCGCCTGGCTCTCTGACGGTAGGGTTCAAATATCGCCGCCTGAAATTCCGGCGGGATGCCGGGCCCGGTGTCGGCGATGCTTACAACGACCCACCCGCCGTCCGTCGCGCCGCACACCGTGATGCGCCCGCCCTCCGGAGTGAACTTGACGGCGTTGGAGAGCAGATTGGAAAACACCCGCTCCAGTTTCGGGCCGTCGCCGACAAACGGGGGCAAGTCCTCAGGCAGCTCCACCGCCAATGTAATGCCCTTGTTTTGCGCCTGAAGGGCGATTTCGTTCAGGCAGCGTCGCAACAGCAGGTTTGGAAACACGACGCCTTTCAGCAACGTCATACCGGTCTGGTTGGCGCGGAACAGTTCCAGAAGATCGCCGGCTAAGCGCAAGACTTTGTCGAGACCTTGCCGGGCGACCGTCATCATTTCCCGGAGCGTAGCGTCGGTGTAGGCGTCACGCTGCTCGAAAAAGTCCAGCGCCATCTGCATCGCCGTCAGGGGCGAGCGGATGTCGTGCGCCACCATCGCCGTGAAGTCTTCGCGCAGGCGTTCCGTCGTTTTGCGCTCCGTGACATCCCGGATAATCGCTACAAACGCTTCGTCTCCATCTGGAATGACCCGCGCTTCGAAATCACACCATCTCCCCTGACACTGCGCGCGATATTCAACAACCTGCTGGGATTCGCCTCGCAAGCACTCGATGGCTTTTTGAATCGCGGCGGCGCCCTCCGGAGGCAGGACGTCGGCTATCTGCGTGTCGTGGTTCAGCGTCAGTTCGAACATCTCCGGTGGACAAGTTTCACCGGGCTTGAGATAGGTCAACACGCCGTCGCGCCGCCCACGAACAACCATATCCGGCAGGGCTTCCACCAGCGTGCGATACTGTCGCTCCTGCGCACGGCGTCTGACTTCGCTTTGCGCCGAACGAATCAGATGGTGCAGGCGACGAGCAAGCACCTGAAGATTGATGGGTTTGGCGATGAAATCCGTCGCGCCGGCCGCAAAAGCTTCGTCGAGAGCCGATTCAAAGTCATAGGCGGTCATCAGCAAAATCGGCAACGTTTCACCAGCCGGTAGAAGCCGGATTTGGCGACAGACCTCCATTCCAGAGCCGTCAGGGAGCATAGCATCGAGCAACAACGCATCCGGCAATCCATCCCGCCCGTACGCCAAAGCTTCCGCAACGCCGGCCGCGCTCAAAACACGATACCCATGTTGCTCTAAAAAGAGTTTGAGCAGTCGTCGCTGAGCGGCGTCATCCTCAACAACCAAGATCGTAAGAGGCGAGTCTGATGACATAGCGGGCGGAAAAAATTGACGAGTGATAGTAACATGCCCCGGCATGGGAGCGAATGTTGGCCTGTGGAGGTCGCCTGTCATGCGTTGTTTGCAGCCGTCGCTTTGGTGCTTAGGCCTACTTGGTTGGCTGTTTTGGGTTGGGCAAGGGCCGGTTTCGGCGTCGTCGGTGCGGCTCTTGGAGGTTGAGACGCCGCCCACTGCCGCATCGGAGGCCTTTGAGCGTTTGCGCGCCGCCGGTTTTGACGCACTCTACAACCTTGACTACCGCCGTGCGCGCGCCGCGTTTGAAGAACTCACCCGGCTCGACCCAACCCACCCGGCCGGCTACCTCGACATCGCCAACTGTATGTGGGCTGAGAAACTCTACCGGCTACGCCGCCTACAGGCCACGACATACGCCGGAACGTCCTTTTTCGCCGATACGACAGAAATCTTCGACCGTGATTTCGATCAACGCTACCGAGAAGCCATTGCGCTGGTCATACGAGTCGCCGACGCCCGGCTCAAAACCAACCCGCGCGATACGGTGGCCTTGTACTACAAAGGCGCAGCCCATGGTCTGCTTGGGGCTTATGAAGCCACCATCACCCGCGCCTTTCTCGCGGCGCTTAGTCACAGCAACCAGGCGGTCGCCCTGCATCGCGAGGTGCTCAAACTTGCCCCCGACTACACCGACGCCAACCTTTCCATCGGGCTGTACAACTACGTCATGGGGTCGTTGCCGCTGCCGGTCAAAATCCTTGCGGCGCTGGGCGGTGTTCGCGGTTCGAAGAAGCGCGGGCTTGCATTGGTTGTCAAAGTCGCCGACGAAGGGCGTACGGCGCGTGAAGTAGCACGACTTCTGTTGATCGCGCTCTACAAACGCGAGAAACGATACGCGGAGGCGCTCCCCTATCTGGAAGCTTTTGCGCGCCAGTATCCGGCCAACTATGTAGCGCGCCTCGAACTGGCGGACACCTTGGTGCGTCTGGGGCGAACGGATGAGGGCATCGCGCTTTTTGAGCAACTGGTCCGGGAGCCGTCCGCCAGCGCTTACCGAGACGCCATTCATTATCAACTCGCGGATGTCCTCATCACCGTTGGGCGCATTGACGCCGCCCTGCCGCACCTGCGCGCCGTCACAACATTGACTGGCGCAAACCCCGATTTGGTGACGCTGGCGCAGTTGCGGCTGGGTGAGGCGCATGACGCCGCCGGCCGCCGCGCCGAGGCGGTTGCCGCCTATCAGGCGGTTCTTCGGCGGCGCAACGTCTTCGACGCTCACGCACGGGCTCAAGCCCACCTGAAAAAGCCCTACACCCTGGCTACGCCAGACACTACCGCGCCTACAGTGGAAGAATAAACGCTGCAGCCATGACGCACAAAAAGCCTCACCTGCCGGAGAAAATTTGTCCGGTATGCGGACGACCGTTTACGTGGCGCAAAAAATGGCGCAGGGATTGGGAGCATGTCGTGTATTGCTCAAAGGCCTGCGCCGGACGCAAGCATGACGCGCCAAACGCAGGAACTATTTTCGCGAAGTCGCCCAAAGCGTGAGAGACGGGGGAACTTACGTGAAACCACGCTAGGCGGCGCAGCGCCGTCGTTTTTGGGTTGACAAGACTCTTTCACTACTGCCTAGGCCCTTCCGAAGGATTTCCTCGGCGGTAAATAGCTTGTAAAGCAGGTTGTTTGTGAAGGCGACCAGTAAGGAGCTTTATCGTTATGTCACCCTCAGTCCGGCGGCAATGGACGCCGTGGATACTCATCATCAGCTTCGCACTGATCAGCGGTTTGGCCTCCAACCTGTCAGCTGTACGGTTGGGGTATACAGCTACCGTACCACAAACAACCACTTCCGACGGTTTTGATGTCGCCGCGCACTACACCAAAACCGAAGTCGCTATCCCGATGCGTGACGGCGTCAAGCTCTTTACGAGCATCTACGCGCCGCGCGACACCTCCCGCCCCTACCCCATCATGCTCAACCGGACGCCCTACAGTTGCGCGCCCTACGGCGAGGGCTACCGGCAGCGGATCGGGCCGTCGGATGAAATGATGCGCGACGGTTACATCTTCGTGTTTCAAGACGTACGGGGGCGCTACATGTCGGAAGGCGAGTTCGTCAACATGCGCCCGCACAACCCCAACAAGCGCGGACAGGAGATTGACGAAGCCTCCGACACCTACGACACCATCGAGTGGCTCCTCAAGAACGTCCCAAACCACAACGGGCGCGTCGGCATGTGGGGCATTTCCTATCCGGGCTTCTACGCCGCCGCCGGCATGATTGACGCGCACCCGGCGCTCAAAGCCGTCTCGCCGCAAGCCCCCATCGCCGACTGGTTCATCGGCGACGACATGCACCACAACGGCGCGTTCTTTCTCATTGACTCGTTCACGTTTTTTTCATCGTTCGGTCAAGCGCGCCCGGAACCGACCACCAAATCTCCGCCCGGCTTCCGCTTCCCGACGCCCGACGCCTACCGGTTTTTCCTTGATGTCGGCTCGCTGCGCAACATCGAGGAACGCTACTTCAAAGGCAGTATCCGGTTCTGGACCGAGATGGCCGCGCACCCGAACTACGACGCCTTCTGGCAGTCGCGCAACCTCGTTCCCCACATGAACCGCGTCGCCCCGGCGGTGCTCTTCGTCGGCGGCTGGTTTGACGCCGAAGACCTGTACGGGCCGCTCAAGCTCTACGCCAGCACCGAGCGGCGCAACCCAAACGTCCGCAACATGCTCGTGATAGGGCCGTGGTCGCACGGCGGCTGGGCGCGCAGCGACGGCCGCCGCCTTGGAGTTATTGACTTTGGGCAGCCGACGGCTGAGTTTTACCGCCGCGAAATCGAAGCCAAGTTCTTCGCCCATTACCTCAAGGATGCGCCCGACCCGCAGCTGCCCGAAGCCTACATCTTCCAAACCGGCTCGAATGAATGGCGACGTTACGCGCAGTATCCTCCGGCCGGTCTCAAGCCGGCCAAACTGTACTTCCACGCCGACGGTCGTCTGGCGTTTGAGCCGCCCACCGCGCCGTCCGGCGCGGACGACTACCTGAGCGACCCGCGCACGCCCGTGCCGTACACGAACCAGATCACAAACCGGCGCGGCATCACTTACATGGTCGAAGACCAGCGGTTTGCGGCGGCGCGACCCGATGTGTTGACCTACGTGACCGAGCCGCTCACTGCGCCGGTGACGCTGACAGGGCCGCTGGAGGCAGAGCTTTTCGTGACAACCACCGGTACGGACGCCGATTTCATCGTCAAGCTTATTGACGTGTTCCCCGACGACACCCCGGACCCCGAAGGGCTGCCGCCGGGCGTTCACTTGGGCGGCTACCAGATGCTCGTCCGCGCCGAAGTCATGCGGGCGAAGTTTCGGAACAGCTTTGAACGTCCTACGCCACTCCGGCCCGGGCGAGTCGAGCGGATCGCCTTCGCGCTGCAAGACGTGGATCACTGCTTCAAGCCCGGACACCGCATCATGGTGCAGGTACAGAGCACGTGGTTTCCCCTAGTGGATCGCAACCCACAGGTTTTTCTGGAAAACATCTTTCAGGCGCGCGACAGCGACTTTCAGCGCGCAACGCACTGGATTCACCGGAACGCGCGGCATGCGTCGGGCGTCCGGGTTAACCTCGCGCCGTAAAGCCTAGGTGTGGGAGCCGCCGGCCCGCAGCAGGATCGCAACGAAAAAACTTCAAGCCGTCTTGGAGGCCGTACACCCGGTGCGGTGTCCCCAGTTGGAGCTTGATTACGCCTTCAGCAAGAATGGACTGAGAGCCATGATTCACCGGCTGTTGGTGCGCGGCGTCAACTGGGTCGGCGACAGCATGATGACCTTGCCCGCGCTGCGCGAACTGCGCCGCCTCTTCCCCAACGCGCATCTGACGCTCATGGTACGCCCATGGGTCGCCGACCTCTTCGCCGATACGCCGCTGGCCGACGACCTGCTGCCGTACGACAACCGACAGGCGTCCTTCCTCTCCGGCGTCGCCAAACTGCGCGCCGGCCGCTTTGACGCGGCCGTTCTTTTCCAAAACGCCTTTGAAGCCGCCGCGATGACGTTCGCCGCACGCATCCCGCGCCGCATCGGCTTCGCCACCGAAGCGCGCGGCGTCCTCCTCACCGACGCCTTCCCCGTCACGGCGGCGACGCGACGCAAACACCAGATCTACTACTACCTCGACCTTGTTGCGCAGTTGGAGACACGGCTGACCGGCGCGACGCAGGTCAACTACGCATCGCTTGACTACCGGCTGCCGGTCGCACCGTCCGCCTACGCCGCGCTCGACGCCAAGCTGCCAAACGTAGGGCGAAACGGCCGCCCCGTCGCCGTCGTCCCCGGTGCCGCCAACAGCCGCGCCAAGCAGTGGCCGCCCGCGTCGTTTACGGCGCTCCTCGACCGACTGGCCGACCACCCCGACCTGCAACTGTTTCTCCTCGGTGCTTCCAACGAACGCCCGTTGTGCGACGCCATCCGCAGCGCCATGCGCCGTCCCGAACGCGCCGTCGTCTTGGCCGGCGAACTCGCCTTGCGTGAAAGCGTGGCGCTGCTGTCCCGCTGCGCCGTCGTCGTTAGCAACGATACGGGTCCGGCCTACGTCGCGGCGGCGCTGGATCGTCCGTTGGTGACAATCTTCGGCCCAACCGATCCCAACCAGATTTCACCCTTCTCGCCGACAGCCCGGATCATCCGGCGGCTTGTTCCATGTGCGCCCTGCCTGCTCAAGGACTGCCCGATTGACCACCGCTGTATGACCGGACTGACGCCGGAAATGGTCTATCAGGCGACGCGCGACGCCCTCGGCCTCACATAGGGCTTGCGTCCGAGCGTCCGAAACGCTAAGGTCACCACAACTTATTCGTTTCTCGTTCTTGTATGCACGCGCGCAACTTTACGTTTAGCGGCTATTGGTACTGGTGGAGCCTCATCGGGAAGGCTTCGGCCGGCCGGCCGGCGCGCGCGATTGACGACTAAACCAACGCTCCGCCAGCTTTCTTCAGAGCCGCCGACCTTCCCAAGCTGGGAGGTCGGCGGTTTTGCTTTTGGTCACTTTTTCAACTGTGAGGAACCGCCACGATGCTTGCTCGCCGAAGTTCTCCGTCCCACCACACCACGGTTTCCATCGCAGGCGTCCCTATCGGGGAACAGCCGCTCGCCGTCATCGCCGGCCCCTGCGCCGCCGAATCCGAGACGCAACTCCGCACCGTCGCCGAAACCCTCACCGCGCTTGGCGTCCGGCTGCTGCGGGCCGGCGTCTATAAGCCCCGTACGTCGCCCTACAGCTTTCAGGGTCTTCAGGAGGAAGGGCTGGAACTCCTCAACGCCGTGAAACGGGACTACGGCCTCGGCGTCGTCAGCGAAGTTATGTCAGTCGCCCACCTCGAACGCGCCTACGACGTGTTCGACTGCTTTCAGGTCGGCTCGCGCAACATGCAAAACTTTGAACTGCTGAAGGCGCTGGGACAGGTACGCAAGCCGGTGCTTCTCAAGCGCGGGCTGGCCGCCACCATCGAAGAATTCCTTGGCGCGGCAGAGTACATCCTTGCGGGCGGCAACCCGCAGGTCATCCTCTGCGAACGCGGAATTCGGAGCTTTGATCCGGCGACGCGCAACGTCCTCGACCTTGGTGCCGTCGCCCTGCTCAAGCGCCTGACGCACCTGCCGGTCATTGTGGATCCCAGCCACGCCACCGGACGCCGGGATTTGGTTCTACCGGCCGCGCGGGCGGCGGTCGCCGTCGGTGCCGACGGCCTCATCGTGGAATGCCACCCAGTACCGGAACAGTCCGTCTCCGACGCGGCGCAGGCGCTGTCCCTTGACGAGTTGGCGCAGCTTGTTGCCGAAGCGGCAGCCGTCGCGCAGGCGGTGGGACGCCACCTGCCCTACCGAATGGAGCGCGCGGCATGAGTTGTCTGACGGTTCTTTCCGACGCCGTGACCCCGGCGGCGCTCTACAATGAACTGGCCGCCGCCTCGGATGTGGCGTTCCTGCTGGAAAGCGCGGAAGGCGACGCGCGTCTGGCGCGGTATTCTATCATCGGCGTCGAGCCGCGTTTGGTGGCGGCGTTTCACGGCCGCCGCGTGACGGTTCACGACCTCCACCGCCGAACCGAACGCCACACCCAAACCGACGATCCGCTGCGGTTTCTTAGCGAACTGCTTGACCGGGAAAGCGCCTTGGTCGCCGACCAGCGCCGGTCGCTTCCGCCGACGCTGCCGTTTTACGGCGGTTTCGTCGGCTATCTGGGCTACGGCGCGACGGCGACGCTCGCCGGCGTCCCCGTACAGTCGGCGGCGCCCTACGCCGCGCCGGACGGTTGCTTCGGTCTCTACGACACGTTTGTTGTGTTCGACCACCTGTACCGCAAGCTGCACATCGTCTCCTACGGCGGCGACGCCATGGTTGAACAGGTGTACGACCGCGTTCGCCGCCGAGCGCCGCTGCCGCCGCTGCGCGACGCCGCCGACGCTCTGCGCGGGCGCGATGTCTTCGCCGGCGTCGAGACGACGCTGGACGACGCGGCCTTTGCACGGCTGGTCGAACAATGCCGCGCCTACATCACCGATGGCGAAGTGTTCCAGATTGTCCCGTCGCGGCGTTTTTCGCGGCGGACGACGGCCGCGCCGTTCACCATTTATCGCGCGCTGGTGGCGCTCAATCCCTCCCCTTACGCCTACTGCCTGAAGTTTGGGCGTTACACGGACGCGCCCGGCTTTACCTACGTCGGATCGTCGCCGGAAACCTTCGTCACGGTGCGGGACGGCGTGGTGACGCTGCGCGCGCTGGCCGGGACGCGGCCGCGCGGCGCGACGCCCGAAGAGGACGAGCGACTGGCCGCGACGTTGCGCGCCGACGAAAAAGAACTCGCCGAACACCGCATGCTGGTTGATTTGGCCCGCAACGATGTCGGGCGCATCGCCGAAATCGGGACGGTCACGGTCGGCGAGATAGCACGGCTGGTACGCTACACGCACGTCATGCACCTCGCCACGGATGTCGCCGGACGTTTGCGGTCGGGACTAACGGCGTTTGACGCCATGCGCAGTTGCTTCCCGCGCGGGACGGTGACGGGCGCGCCGAAAATCCGCGCCATGGAACTGCTGGCGCAGCTTGAACCTGAACGGCGCGGTCTCTACGCCGGGATGGTGGGCTACATTGACTTCGCCGGCCACGCCGACAGCGCCATCGCCATTCGCTCCGCGCTGATTCAAGACGGCGTCGCGCACGTCAACGCCGGAGCCGGGGTCGTGTTCGACTCGCAGCCGCAACTCGAAGCCGACGAAACACGCAACAAAGCGCGCAGCGTTATCACGGCGCTGCACCTAGCTGAAGCCGCTGAAGCAACGCTCGAACCACGACAGCCGCTTGACGGCAGCTGACACCTTCCGCAACCGCGCTCAACGCCATGCTGGTCATCATTGACAACTACGATTCGTTCACGTTCAACCTCTACCAAATGCTCCAGATGCAGACGACCGAGGAAGTCGTCGTCGTCCGCAACGATGCGGTGGATTTGGCGACTTTGCGCGGGTGGCGGCCGACGCGCATCGTGTTGTCGCCGGGGCCGGGGCGTCCCGACAACCCGCGCGACTTCGGCGTGTGTTGGGACGTGCTCACCGCCGCCGCGACGCTCGCCGTCCCCATCTTGGGCGTCTGTTTGGGTCATCAGGGGATTGCGGCAGCGTACGGCGGGCGCGTCATCCGCGCGCCGCGCATCGTTCACGGGAAAACTTCCGAAGTCATCTTGACCGCGCCTTCGCCGCTTTTCGCCGGTCTGCCGGAACGCTTTTCGGCGATGCGCTACCATTCGCTCATCGCGGACGAAGCGACGCTGCCGGACTGTTTGACCATCACGGCGCGCACTGTCGCCGACGGCCTCATTATGGCGGTGGCGCACCGGGAGCTGCCGGTGTACGGCGTGCAGTTCCACCCGGAGTCCATCGGGACGCCGGACGGCGCGCGGCTGCTCGCCAACTTCCTGCGGCTTGGCGGGTGAACCAGCGACATTAGGCGTCACGCAGGTACGCCAGAAACGTTTCGACCTGTCGCCGGACAATCCCGCTCGCCAGCAAGTCGGCGGCCAGCGCCGCCCCTTCCGCCAAGGTCGCCGCCCGTCCGGCGGCGACAAAGCCCAGCCCGGCATTGAGCCGAACGCTATGGTAAGCCGTCGAAGTGGTATCCACGCCCGCCACAATCCGCCGGAACAGCGTCAGGTTGGCTTCCGGCGCGCCGGTTGGGATGTCTTCCATCACCGGCTCAAGCGCCTCTTCGGACGCCCACGGACACTTCCTGACGCACTGCGGCGCGACATCGTAGATGACGGACGTTCCCAGCGGCGTGAGTTCATCACAGTCCCCCTCGCCGCGCACGACCAACGCGCGCTGCGTCCGCCCATCATTCGCCAACCACTGCGCCGTAAACGCCTGCATGCGCGGATGCGAGACGCCGACCAGCCGGCGCGTCGGTCGCAGCGGATGCAGCAGCGGCCCAATGTAGTTGAAAAGCGTCGGTCGCCCGAACCGTCGTCGCGCCGCCGCCGCTGCCTTGAGCGCCGGGTAGCACTGCGGCGCATAGAGAAACGCCAGATTCGTCGCTTCCAGTAAGGCGGGCAGCTGTTCCAACGGGTACTCGACCGGCACGCCCAATCGTTCGAGCAGATCAAAACTCCCACTTGCGCTCGTGGCGGCGCGATTGCCGAACTTCACAACCCGCACGCCGCCAGCGGACAGGACGAAAGCGACCGTCGTGGAGACGTTGAAACGCGGACGCCCACCGCCGCCCGTCCCGCAGCAATCCAGAATGTCGCCGTCCACGGCCGGCGGCGGGACGGCGGTGGACGCGACGGCCGCAATCAGCGCCGTGAACTGCTCATAGGTTGCGGCGTCGGGCGTCAAACGGGCCAGCAGGGCGTCGGCTTCGGCGTCCGCCAGCTGGCGGCCAGCGAGCCAATCGGCGACCAAGTTTGCAACGGCGGGGTCGTCCATGGCAGGCGTCGCAGTGCCCGGCTCAGATGTCGCACCGCCCACCGGCGCACGCGACGACATCCCTGAAACTGGTGTAGTCCGCCGCCTCGTTGAGCGCGGCATAGTCCACCGGGTTGTACTTCAGGGCGTTCCAGCGCGCGATGTCCTGCGGCGTCGTCACTTCTTCAAGCGGCGCTTGCGGGTAATCCTTGTCGCCGCTGGCGGGCAGAATCGAAATGCCGGTGAAATAATCGCGGTTTTCCCAGATGTAGTCCGCGACGGCGTCCCACTCATGCGGCCGGACGACGACCGTGTTCGAGACGTTGTGGTACAGCCCCGGATTGTAGTCCTCGTGCGCCGTACCGGGCTTGACCCAGTTTTCCTGCACCAGCTTCACAATCTCCAAAAACTTCGTCGCGCTGAGGTCTTTCTTCGTGATCGCGCCTTCGGGCGCTTCAACGGGGAACGTGATCACGTCGGTGGTGTCCGCCTTCATGCCGTACACCTCGGTCATGTGCGGGTTGTACCGGCGGAAGAACTGGTAAACCACCTCGGTGCGTGCGGCTTGGACGCGCCGGAAATAGCGTTTGGCATGGTGAGGATGGATGCCGCTCGCCGTACCCAGCAGCAGCGACGCCGTCCCTTCCGGCTTGACGCAGGTGACGCGCGCGGCGCGATTGATGCCGATGACCTTCGCCAGCGCCGCATTCGTCGCCTTGGCGATGTCCGCGCCGCGCCGCAGAACGGCCGGGTCGAGCAGGACGGTGGGGTTGTCCATGACGCCGCAAATCGAGACGCCAAGCAGCGCTTCACGTTCGTTGATGACGCGCGTCACAGGCCCTAAGTAGGGCATGTCGGTGTACGCCGCCTGCAACGTCCCGATGACCGCGGCCGTGCGACACAGCGCGTAGAAGTCTTCCGGGGTTCGGCACGCGCGGCCGTTGATGGTGGAGAGGTTGCAGTGCTGCCAGCCCGAAACGGTATCGCCGACTTTTAGCGGTTGGTCGTAGCCCAGCGCCCGGAGTTTGGCCAGGGTCGGCTCGTCCACCGTCATCACCGGCATGAGACCAATCTCAACACACGGGTTGGCGCCATACTCCGTGTTCTCGGTGAAGTAGAAACCGGGTTCGCCGAACTGTTTGACAGCGTTGAACAAGGCTTGGAACTGCTCGCGGGAAGCCTCGCGGCGGACAAGGACAGCACTGTTGTTGGAAAACTGCCGCTGCGGATGAGCGACAAACCAATCACCGGTCTTGGCGTTGGTCATTTCCTCGTCGTCGGCGCTGAACAGCGCGATGGTGGCGCTGCGGCGGACGCCGCCCGAAATGACGGCGCTCGCGGCGTACATCAAAATGTCGTACGCCTCGATTGGCTTGAGCTTCCGGCCTACCGCCCGATCCAACACGCCGCGCATGGCTTCCAACGCCCGCTTGAGCGGGAGATGTCCCGGCGCGCGTCCGCCCGACGTGCGTAGCAGGCTGCCTTTCGGTCGAATCTGCGAGTAGTTGAACTCAACATAGACACCCGCATAGTAACTGTGGATGAGCTGATCCACCGCATCCGCCCAGCCTTCAATACTATCGGGAATCGTGAAGTGAACCACCGGCAGCTCGTCGATGCTTTTCCGCAGGGGGAGCGGCGGCAGCTTAGCGACGTGGTGTTTCTGAACGGAAAATCCGACACCCGTTCCTGACAACAGGAGCCACGTCGCTTCGGCGAACTTACGGGGGTGGTCAATGTGGCCGAAGCAGCAATTGTACATCCGGGCGTGATTAACCTCAATGGCCTTGCCGCCGAACTGCAGCGAACGCATTGAAGGTAGCGCCCGGCGGTCGCGGACATCCCGCTCGGCCTGATCAATCAGCTCACCGACGGTGAGCCCAAGTTCGGGGACGGAACGGTCGAGGACAGCGCGAAAATGCGCTCGGTGCATCTCGAAGACGCGCGCAACGGCTTCCGGCCACAGTTCACGTCGTCCCAAATCTTCGCGGTAACGGGTGTACCGGCTGACGGCGATGTAATCGGCGAGACCGTTCTCCACATGCTTGTGGATACGCGCTTCGGCTTTCTTTGCCCGATAGAGCACGTAGCTTTTCGCTACGTCGAAATGACCAGCGCCGGCAATCATCATCTCAACGATGTCTTGCACCTGTTCGACAGTGGGGTTTTCGCCCCGGTGGAAGCGCAGATCAACGTTGTTGATGACCATGTTCGTGATGCGGAGCACTTCGGCATGGTCTTCTTCGCTCAGGCCGTAGCGGGCTTCACGGTCGTTGCTGAAGGGGTTGGGCGCGTTGTTGTGCCGAACGGCGTAGAAAGCCAACGAAATCGCGCGGACGATGCGCTCCGGGTCCCAGCCCACCGTACGCCCGTCGCGTTTGACAATCACCCGGCGTTCAACAGACGGGGAGACCTTTTCGAGAATAACAGCGGTATGCATAGTTTCCTGCCTGTAGGCTTGTAATGCTTGTGTGCGCTATGAATAGCGTTTTATGCGTGCCGTATCAACGACATATAGTGCTTCTAGGCCGAACGGTTTGCGGACGCCTCGGCTTGGGCGGCGGCTGGTCGCTCCAGTTGCCGCCAGATGATGACGCCGATGACCATGGCTCCACCTAGTACGGCCGTCGCCGCCGGACGTTCGCCCGTCGCCAACGCCACCCAGACTGGATTCAGGATTGGCTCCAGCATCGCCAACAGCGTACTTTCCAGCGCCGAAACGCGACTGACGCCCATCGCAAAAAACACGTAGGCGACGCCGATCTGGAGGACGCCCAACCCGGCCAGTAGTCCCAACGTTGACGATGGCAGAGGCAACGCGGCAAGCATCGCAGGCGCGCACAGCACGGCGGCTAAGGCGTTGCCGAGCGCGATGAGGACAAGGCTGGACGGCGGCGAACCGCCCGCCGGCGGTTGCGTCCGGGCGTCGGCGCGCAGACAGAGGGCGATGGCGGCGAAGCCGATCCCGGCGACAATCGCCAGCAGGTTGCCGGCCATCCCTGCCCAACTCAACTTACCGAAGAAGAACCACGCCATGCCGAATAAACAGCCGCCGATGGCCCAGCGGTCGCGGCGGGTGATCGGCTCATTGAGCAGCGGTCGCGCCAACAGAGCGACGAAAATTGGCGCCGTGTACTGCAGCAGAATCGCGTTGGCGGCCGTCGTCAGCTTGTTGGCCCAGGTGAAGGAAACCATGGTCAGCGCGTAGCCGGCCGCTCCCCACCACACGTAGCGCCGCCGCAGCGTATCACTTGCTTGGAAGCCCTCGCGTTGCATCCGCCACAGCAACACCGCGACCAGAACAAACAACGCGAAGAAGCTCCGAAAACCAGCGATGGCGAAGGGATTTGTTTGTGCCGTTTTGATGCCGACGCCGCCTAGACTCCATAGGGCTGCGGCTGCGATGACACAGGCCGCGCCGATGAATCGTTCGCGTTGCATGGGGCGATGCTCTTCCAGCCGGTTAGGCGCGTCAAGCCACCGCTCGCCGGAAAGCATCCGGCCAACGGCCGCTGCACCGGCCATAGCCCACCTACATTGGTGGGCTTTTGAAGGATGAAGCGCCGTCAGGACGGTCTATAGTGAAAGTGCATAGGGGTTTAGGAAAAACGCCCAACATCGTCGCAGCGCTCCAAATTATGCTTTCCGTTGACAGGTACGAGGTTTACATCCTTTCCTTACATCGTGCATAACACGTCCTAGGGCGTCAGCGCCGGCCCGGATGTCCCGGCGCAAGTCACTTGGAAGGACATGCTCCGCCATGCCCACCGTCAGCTCCAACCACGCCAAAACCATCGAACTCGTCTACCAAATCCTGTGCGACGACGTACGTCTCGAAGTCGGCAACAAGCTCAGCTTTATGGGGGTGTTTCAGGAAATCTACGCCCCGGAAATCCCCTTCGGACTGGTGCGTATGGCGGTGTGCAATCACTGGCGCGGGACGGGCGAGTACCTGTCGGAAGTCCGCATCCTTTCTCCCGGACGCCGTGAAACGCTCGCCGTTTCGACGCCGTCGCGCCTGAGCCTGCCGGCGCAGGGCTTCAACACGAACGTGACGTTTTTTCTGAACCTGCATTTTCCGCAGGCTGGGGAGTACGTTGTGCAGACGCTGCTTGACTCGCGCTTGTTTTGCGAGACGATCTTGCGGGTTGGACGCCTGACGCCGCCGTCCGACCACCACCCCAATCCGCTGCTGAACTGAGGTGTGACAGGGAGCAGACGGCTGCACCTGAACCTTTAGCCTTGCCTCCACTCTTGCATGGTATGCGCCGTACGCCCCCCTTCTCCGAAAAACAAGGCGACCGTCTGACGCGCTGCGCCGTGGCTGGCTTGACACGTTTTTTTGACCGATGCTATCTTGCTGTGACATTTTTGTGCTAAGAAAAACAACAGTTTATGGGCAAAAGGCGGGCGGTTCACAAACTGGACGAACGTAGCCACGAGCTGTTGTTGACGCTCGTACGCCTTCACATTGCCACTGGTGAACCCATCGGCTCGCGGACGCTCTCCAAGCAAATTGGGCAAAAGCTCAGCCCAGCCTCGATCCGCAACATCATGGCGGATTTGGAAGAGCAAGGGTATGTCACCCAACCCCATACATCAGCTGGGCGCATTCCCACCGATCAAGGCTACCGCTACTACGTAGATACGCTGGTCGCCAACTTTGACGCTCGCCCATCGCGGACGGATGAGGAAATCATCCAACGTAGCCTGTTTTCCGACCCCAACGTCACTGGAGAAGACGTCCTCGCCCGCGCTTCCCACGTCCTGTCCAACTTGTCGTCGTACGTTGGGATTGTTCTGTCGCCCCCCCTGTCACGCGACATTCTGCAACATATTGAGTTTATTCGGCTGGAAGCACGCCGCGTGCTGGTCGTCACAGTCTCACGCACTGGACTCGTTCGCAACTTTGTCGTCCGGGTAGATGAAGACCTTGCCCCGGCCGAACTTAGCCGGACAGCGCACTACCTGAATGAACACTTCGCTGGGCGCACTTTGTCTGACATTCGCCTTGAGTTGCTCAAGCGCATGTCGGAAGAAAAACATCTTTACGACCGGTTGCTCAAAAACGCGCTGGTGCTATGCAACCGTGATCTCGACGCCGATGCTTCCGAAGCTGACGTGTATGTGGACGGTACGGCCAACATCCTTGACGCGCCGGAATTTGCGGACACAGCCCGGATGCGCGCCCTCTTTCGGATGTTTGAGGAAAAAGGGCGGCTGGTGAAAATCCTCAACGCCTGCTTGGCGCAGGCGGAAACAACTGGCGGCGTGGTGGTGCAAATCGGTATGGAGCATCACGTACCCGGTCTGCGGGATTGTGCCATCGTCACGGCTCCATACCACTATCGGCATGATTCAGTTGGAAGCCTTACGGTCGTTGGGCCAGTGCGAATGAAGTACGGGCGCGTTATGCGGCTGGTTGGGTATATGGCCAAGATATTTGATCAGCTTTTGAACGACACCGCCCCTGCGCCCTTTCCGCCTACGCTGGTGGGACAAGCCGGTGGTCGCATCCAAGTTGTACACCTCACTGGGTGAATCCTTCGCCGGTTAGTCGCCTGTGACCGTACGGGTTTCCCACTCCCTGCCTAGTGTTACAGCGTCCCAGCCCAACGCCGGACATACTTTTCTGGCGAGCTGTTTTAGGAGGACATCACGGTGAATACGCCCGCCGGGAATGTAATGCCACAGCTTGACGTGGCGCCGCCAAAGCGGCGCACGGTTGAGATCGAACTGCCAACGGACGCCGCGCTATCGGAAGCTTCGCCAAGCCGCCGCCCTTCCCCGCCGTTTACCTCATCCCTCTCGTCCGGCGGCGGGGACGCTTTCTTCACCGCCGCCCCCCTTGCGGCTGGTGAAACGCCAGCAGCTTCAGCAGCGACTCCCTATGAGACCGAAATGGGAGCCGCCGCGCCGCTCTCCGATTCCGCCGAAGAGTCAGCCGGCGAGGCGTCTCCCTCGCCCGCCGACACTTCACCACACACCTTACCGGCGGCTGAGTCGGATCAACCGGTTGTTGCGGAGAGTACATCCGGCGGCCCACGCAAAGGCCTCTCGGAAGATGAAACCATTCGGCTGTTGATGGATTTGGCCAGTCTGCAGGAAGACCTAGAACGCGCCCGCGAACAAACCAACTCGGCGCGACGCCATGTCGAACTCGTTAAGGAGCAGTTGGCCAAGGCCACCAGCGAGAAAGCGGCGATGCAACAACAACTCCAGCGCTTGATGTTCGAGTTTGACAATTACCGCAAGCGCGCTGAACGCGAGAAAGCGGAGGCGGCGGAGCGCAGCAAACACGCTGTGTTGCTCAAGATGCTGGACGTACTTGACAATCTGGAACGCGCGCTGCAAACGGGGCGCGCCGAGGGCGGTAGCCTCGCCGACTTCTTAGCTGGCGTCGAACTGATCCAACGGCGGCTCATGGATGACCTTGCTGGCTTTGGCGTCCAACCCATTGCAGCGGTTGGTGAAGTTTTTGATCCAAACGTTCACGAAGCGATTGCCACAGACGAAACAGACGAGTACAAACCCAATACAATACTGGCGGAACTCAAACGCGGGTACAGAGTCGGCGACCGGCTGTTGCGCCCGGCGATGGTGCGTGTCGCCGTCCGCCCGGCTGTTTCCTGACGCTGATAGACTCCGCAGGAAAGGCCTTGCAAACGGGTTGGGACAAACAAGAGCAATCCCCTGTGCATGTCGGGTGGACATGCCTAGACTGACGCCATGGGTAAAGTAATCGGCATAGACCTTGGGACAACCAACTGCTGCGTCGCCGTGATGGAAGGTGGAACGACGCAGATCATCCCTAACAAGGAGGGAGGACGCACAACGCCGTCAGTTGTTGGCTTTACAGACAAAGGTGAACGACTGGTTGGGCAAATCGCGCGTCGGCAGGCGATCACCAACGCTGCCAATACCATCTATGCCGTCAAGCGACTCATTGGCCGCAAGTTCAACTCGCCTGAAGTCCAGCGCGCGCGGGAAATCTGCCCGTACGAGATTTGCGAGTCCTCCAACGGTGACGCCTGGGTGCGGGCGCAGGGCCGCGCTTACAGCCCGCCCGAAATCTCCGCCATTATCCTGCAGCGCCTGAAAGCCGCCGCCGAAGACTTCCTCGGTGAACCGGTGGAAGAAGCCATCATTACCGTCCCGGCTTACTTTGACGACTTCCAGCGGCAGGCGACCAAGGACGCCGGTAAGATTGCAGGGCTGAATGTGCAGCGCATCATCAATGAGCCGACGGCGGCGGCGCTGGCGTACGGCGTCGGCAAGCGGGAGTCCGAACGAATTGCCGTCTATGACTTGGGCGGCGGCACGTTTGACGTGTCGGTGCTTGAAATGAACGACGGCGTGTTTGAAGTACTCTCGACCTGCGGCGACTCTTTCCTCGGCGGAGAAGACTTCGACCAACGCATCATTGACTGGCTGATTCAGGAATTCCTACGCGAAACAGGCATTGACCTACGCACCGACCGGCTGGCGCTCCAACGCCTAAAGGAAGCGGCGGAGCGCGCCAAGTGCGAGCTGTCTTCGACGCTCGAAGCCAACATCAACCTACCGTTCATCGCCGCCGACCCAGCAACGGGCCCGAAGCACCTCAATCTTACTCTCACCCGCGCCAAGTTTGAGGAACTGGTCAGGGATTTGGTTGAACGGACGGTCGAGCCGTGCCAGAAGGCGCTGTGGGACGCACGCCTCAAACCCGAAGATATTGACCAAGTGTTGCTGGTTGGCGGACAAACGCGCTCGCCGATTATTCACGAGTGCGTCAGGAAGATTTTCGGGCGCGAACCCAACGCGAGCATCAACCCGGATGAGGTCGTGGCAATTGGCGCAGCGATTCAGGGCGGCGTCTTCACTGGACAAGTCAAAGACTTGGTGCTGCTGGATGTGATTCCGCTCTCGCTAGGCATTGAGGTGCGCGGCGGCCTATTCCAGAAAATCGTTGAGCGAAACACCACCATTCCTGTCCGCAAGTCGCTGACCTTTACGACCGTTGTCGACAACCAGTCCTGCGTCGAAATTCATGTCCTGCAGGGCGAACGTGAAATCGCCAAAGGCAATCGTTCGCTGGGACGATTTGAACTGGTCGGCATTCCGCCAGCGCCGCGCGGCGTCCCGCAAATCGAAGTTTCGTTTGAGATTGACGCTGACGGCATCGTAAAGGTGTCGGCGCGTGACAAAGCCACTGGGCTTGAGCAAAACATGCGCGTTACGCCGTCGTCGGGGTTGTCGCCGGGCGAAATCGCCAACCTCATCGCGGAAGCCCAACGCAACGCCGAAAGCGACCGCCGGTTAAAGGAGTTGCTGCTCATGCAAAGCCGTCTCGAAGGCTTGCTACAAAACACGCAGCGTTCTTTCGGCGAATTCGGCTGGATGCTGCCGGCGGAAGAGCAGGAACTGGTACGTGAAACGATCACCGGCGCAAAGGAAGTCCTCAACATCCAAGATGCGGCGGTGCTCAAGCAGTGGCTTGAAGCGCTCGAAAATGTCGCTCAGATTATCACCAATGCCATGTTCAATACGCCGGCGAGCGATGCGCCGCCGCCACCGGAAACCGGCGGCGTAAAGATGTTGACGGAATAACGATCGGCGGTGATGGTAGAGCCTAGGGCGGACTTGCCGTCACGCTCGTGCCGCCAGTTGGTAGTGTGCGAGCGCTCGGCGGGAGGCCGTCGTACGCAACCTTGGCTCGGTTTCGGAAGGATGAGGGCATGGCAAGTAAGCGGGATTACTATGAAGTGCTAGGCGTTGCGCGGAACGCGACCGAGACGGACATCAAAAAAGCGTACCGTCGCCTGGCGATGAAGTACCACCCGGACAAAAACCCCGGCGACAAGGCGGCTGAGGAGAAGTTTAAGGAAGCCGCTGAGGCCTACGCCGTGCTTTCTGACCCCGAACAGCGCGCACGGTATGACCGCTTCGGCCACGCTGGCGTCGGTGCGGCGGCAGCCGGCGGTTTCAGCGGGTTTGCCGGCTTTCAAAACTTTGAAGATATCCTTGGCGACCTCTTCGGGTTTGGTTTTGGAGGTGGCGGCCGCCGTAGTCAGGTGCAGCGCGGAGCTGACTTGCGCTACGACCTAGAACTGACGCTGGAAGAAGCCGCCAAGGGCGTGACGACGCAGATTCGCGTACCACGTTTAGAAACCTGCGATGACTGCGGCGGCAGCGGCGCCGCCGCTGGCACGACGCCGGAAACCTGCCCAACCTGCGGCGGCCTCGGCCAAGTTCGGTATCAACAGGGCTTTTTTAGCGTCACTCGGACCTGTCCCCAGTGCCATGGCGTCGGGCGGATTATTCGAAACCCATGCCGTACCTGCCGTGGCGAAGGGCGCGTCCGGCGTGAAAAACGCATCGAAATCAAAGTGCCGGCCGGGGTGGACAATGGTATGCGCCTCCGCGTCGCAGGCGAGGGGGAAGCTGGCGTTGGCGGCGGTCCGCCAGGCGACTTGCAGGTGGTTATCCACATCCGGGAACACGAGATTTTCGAGCGGCAGGACAACAACCTGCTGTGCCAAGTTTCCATTGACTTTGTGGAAGCGGCGCTTGGGGCTGATATTGAAGTGCCGACCCTAGATGGGTACGCCATGCTGAAGATTCCTGAAGGGACGCAAACCGGGACGGCCTTCCGCCTGCGCGGTAAGGGCATGCCAACGCTGTCTGGGGAAGTCGGCGATCTCTTCGTCATCGTCAATGTGGTCACACCGACCAACCTGACCCGTGAACAGCGCCGACTGCTTGAGGAGTTCGCCGCCTTGCGCCCCGGCGGCGACGGGCGCAAAGCGACGCGCAAGCCTGAAGAAAAGGGTTTTTTCGACCGCGTGAAGGACGCCATCTTCGGCGGTTGAAGCCGCGACGCTGGCACGCCGTCCGGTCGCCTGCACCCGGCGGTTTCACCGGGCGGCGACGTTCTGGCGGAGGGTGTTCCGCAACTGCCCGAGGTTGAAAGGCTTCGGCATTACCGTCACATTCGGCCAGTCGCGAAGCCGGTTTAGGCGCGCGTCATCCTGGAGGGCTGTGATGAGGATAATCGGTAGGTCAGGCCGTGCTTCGTGGAGACGTTCGATCAACTCTTCGCCGTCCATGCGTGGCATGAACAAGTCAGTGATGACACACTGAATCACGTTTCGGTGCTGCATGTATGTCTCAAGGGCTTCGACGCCGTCTTCAGCCGTCAGTACTTTGTACTCAAGGCTTAGCACGGAAACGAGCAAGTCGCGGATATACGACTCATCATCTACAATCAGAATCGTGTGTGAAGACATAACCCTGAAACTACGCAGCACCGGAGCCAGGCCGGCGCATCAAGATCATCGAACGCAAAAGTCACTCGGCTTCGCGCCGGCCGGTTGCGCCGGAACGAGCACCGCCAAAGAACCTCATACCGGTGGGGCTGAAATTTTACGCCTTTCGGATTGAAAATACTCTCACATTCGCCTTCTGGCTGTCCACCTTGAGGTATATCGCCGAAACAATTCGGTCGAATGGAATTTCCGTCAGGCGGAAACGGATTGGCAACCGTGGATTTGTCTCACCTTGAAGTTTTCACGGCGGTCGTCGAAGAAAGGCACTTTTCGCGGGCGGCACGGCGGTTGGCGCGGACGCAGGCGGCGGTGAGCCAGACCATCAAGAAGCTGGAACATGAGCTGGGAACGGCGCTGCTTGACCGCAATGCGAAGGGCGTCATCCCCACCGCTGCCGGCCGTCTGCTCTACGACTATGCGCGACGCCTGCTCGACCTCCGCAACGAAACGACGCAGGCGCTGCGTCAACTGGACGAACTGACCGCCGGGCGATTGGTTATTGGGGCGAACGAGCAAACCGTTACGTACATTTTGCCGTGGCTGGAGCGCTTCATTCGGGCCTACCCGGCGGTTCACGTCGAGGTCAAGCGTTGCCGCGCGAGTGAGGTGCCCTCCGAAATCCTACGCCACGGCGTGGAGCTAGGCGTTGTCAGCTTTGCGCCGCCGGACAGTGGTCTGCGGTCATTGATCGTCGCCACGGATGCAGTCGCTCTCGTAACGGCGCCGCACCACGCTTTGGCTGGCCGTTCCGTCGTCTCCATCCGCGAACTAGGACAGGAAACATTCATCGCTCACAACGTTGTGTCGCGGTACCGGCTACAAGTTATCGAAGCCTTCGCCCGTCACCGGACGCCGTTGCGAATTGCGGTAGAATTGCCGTCGATCGAGGCCATCAAACGAATGGTGGAGTCTGGGGTCGGTGTCAGTATCCTGCCGCGTTTGTGTGTGGCGGCTGAAACGGCGCGTGGGCAGTTAGCGGCGATGCCCATTCGCGAGATGCGTTTGGCGCGCAAACTGCGCGTCGTTTATCGGCGACAGTCGCCGCTGTCGCGGGCGGCGCAGGCGTTTGTCAACTTGGTGCGAACAACAGAAATCAACGGCGGTTAGGGTACACTCTGCGCGAAGGCAGTGCAGAGGCCGACGCAGTTGGCGGTTGGCGCACGCCTCCAAACAGACCTGCCCTAACTGGACGGCAACGGCTCAACGGAAACGCTTACGTTGTCTAGGACAACCCGTCCATCGCGTAACGTAATGGCTCGGTCGGCGGCGCGTGCCAGTTCTTCGTTGTGTGTCACCATCACCAGGGTCGTTCCCGCCTCGCGGTTGAGTCGGCGCAGCAGCTCAAAAACGCGCATCCCATTGGTGTAATCAAGGTTGCCGGTCGGCTCGTCCGCTAGAAGGATTGGCGGCTCGTTGGCGAAGGCGCGGGCGATGGCGACGCGCTGCTGCTCGCCGCCTGAAAGCTGCGCTGGGTAGTGGTGGGCGCGGTCGCTCAGCCCAACCGCCGCCAGCAAAGCTTTTGCGCGTCGTTTGGCGTCACGCCGACCGACGATTTCCATCGGAATCTGGACGTTTTCCAGCGCTGTCGCCGTCGGAACGAGATGGAAAGCTTGAAAAATGAACCCGATGGTACGGCTTCGAAAAGCCGCCAAGGCGTCTTCGCTGAGGCGTGTAATCGAGGTACCGGCGAGGATAACTTCTCCTGTGGTTGGCGCATCCAGCCCGGCGATGAGTCCCAGCAGGGTGGATTTTCCGCTCCCGGATGGCCCCAAAACGGCGGCGAACTGTCCGGCGGGAATCGTCAGGTCAAGCGGGTGGAGAATAGTCAGGGTACTGTTGCCGCTTGTCGCTTGCTTTGAGACTCGCTTCAATTCAATCATTTGGCGCAGCCAATCGGGTTGCGAATCGGCAGGACAAGCGTTATAGGCGTTTTCCTATGGCGACACAACGGATTTGGGCGGTTTGGTTGCTGGCGGGCGTTTTAGCTGGAGTTGGTTGTGGACGCGCCAACCCTGATCTTGCCGAACCACTACCGGTCATTGCGCCGGCTTCCGAAGAGGCATCTCGCTTGGCTCGACCGCGCATCCTGTTTTTGGGGGACAGTCTCACGGCCGGTTATGGGCTCCGCCGAGAAGCGAGCTACCCGGAGTTGCTCCAAAGCAAACTCGACGCCGCCGGGTTGAACTACCAAGTCGTCAACGCTGGCGTATCGGGGGACACGTCAGCCGGCGGGTTGGAACGGCTGAGTTGGTCGCTGGAGGGAGATGTTCGCATTGTTGTTGTCGCGCTTGGTGCCAATGACGGACTGCGGGGTTTGCCGCTAACGCAGTTGGAAGCTAACCTACGTGCCATCATTGAACGCTCACAGGCGCGCGGCGCCACGGTCATTCTGGCCGGCCTCAAAGCGCCGCAGCAAGCAGGCCCCGACTATGGGGCGCGCTTTGAGGCGGTCTATACCAAGCTAGCCAAACAGTACAATCTACCCTTTATTCCCTCGCTACTCGAAGGCGTCCTCGGCAAAGAAGACCTTAACCAGAGCGACGGCATCCATCCGAACGAAGCAGGCGCACGGATCGTCGCCGACAACGTGTGGAAGGTGCTTGAGCCGGTCGCTCGTCGGGCGGCGGCAACATCTTCCCAAGCCCAACGGTAGCCTGTTTGTTTGATTCACAATGCCGACATACGACTGGCAGGACACCATCGCAGCGATTGCGACGCCGCCCGGCCGGGGTGGGATTGGGATTGTTCGTCTCAGCGGCGACCGCGCCTTGGCCATCGGCGCGGTTTTGTTTCGTGGGCGGCGGTCGTTGGCGGCGCATCCGTTTCGCCCACTGCGCGGTTTTTTCTATGACGAGGCCGCCGACGAGACGATTGATGACGGGCTAGCGATTTACTTCCGTGCGCCGCGCTCGTTTACCGGCGAAGACGTGGTGGAGTTGCACGCTCACGGATCGCCAGTCATTCTGCGGCGCATCATTGCCTGTGCGTTGCGCGAAGGCGCACGGGCAGCTCGGCCGGGCGAATTCACGTTGCGCGCCGTCCGCCATGGGCGGCTTGATTTGGCGCAGGCCGAAGGTTTGCGCGACCTGATTGCGGCACAGACGGCGTACCAAGCCCGCTTGGCGGCGCAGCAGATGCGCGGCGCGCTCTCCACGCGCCTGCAACCGTTCAAAGAGCAGCTTTTGACGACGATTGTCCATCTTGAGTCGGCCGTGGAGTTCGTCGAGGAGCAACTGGACACCCGCTCGCGGTCGGCGCTGGCCGGCGACCTCGCCAAGCTTGAAGCTGAGTTGAGCGCGTTAGCGGCCACGTACCACGCCGGGCGAGTTGTACGGGAAGGCGTGTCGCTGGCCGTCGTTGGGCGGCCCAACGTCGGCAAGTCCAGCCTGTTCAACGCCCTGCTGGACGCCGACCGAGCGATTGTGACCGACATTGCTGGGACGACGCGCGACATTTTGCAGGAAACGGCGACCATTGGCGACCTGCCCGTACGGTTGATGGACACCGCCGGCATTCGGGACACCTCGGACATTGTGGAGCGGATGGGTGTTGAACGCAGTTACAGCGCCCTGGCTGACGCCGACGTAGTGCTTTTTGTCGGCGATGCCGCCGCCGGCCCGCACCCGGATGAGGTGCGCGTGTTGGAGCACCTACGCGACCGGCGCGGCGTATGCGTTGTCAACAAAATTGATTTGGTTCGGGCGACGGAGCCGTTTGAGGCGATGCTACGCCGGTGCCGCCTCGACTTACCGGTCGTTGGCGTTTCGGCGCACACGCGGGCCGGTCTCGACGAGCTTAAGACAGTCATTCAACAAATCGCTGTTGGGCGAACGCTCGACGCCGGTCACGATTGGCTCATCACGGACGCCCGCCATGCGGCGGCGCTCAGTGAAGCGGCGGCGGCGCTGGGTCGAGCGCGAGCCTTGCTGGAACAGGGCTTTTCCGAGGAAGTACCGCTGGCGGATTTACATCGGGCGTTGCAGGCGTTGGGCGACATCACCGGCGAAACGAGCATTGAGGACATTTTCGACCGCGTGTTCGCCACCTTCTGCATCGGCAAGTAACAAGTAACGGAGATAATCTTGGCTGGAGGGTGGCTAACTTGGATTGCCAGTGCGATACTGCGGCGCAGGAACGAGCAGTTCGGATTCGAGCGTCGCTCAACGTCCAAACCTTGGGTGCGAAGCGCTTAGCTACGGCGGCTGAACACGGTTGCGGGCTGTTTTTGACGAACGATGTGCAACTGTGGGGCGCCGTACCGCTATTGCCGTCGAGGTTTTGGCGTAGGTAAAGTGGCGTCACGTATGGCATCCACGGCTTCGCTGGAAAAACCGGTTGGTTCAGACACAGAGGCGGCGCGGACGCCCGCCGTCCCGACCATTCGGATTGAGCCGACGCGCGGCTGGGTCGCTGTCAAGTTCAGCGAGTTGTGGGAATACCGCGAGCTGCTGTACTTCCTCATTTGGCGCGACGTAAAGGTACGCTACAAGCAAACCGTCTTGGGCGCGGCGTGGGCGATTTTGCAGCCGTTGTTTACGATGCTGGTCTTCAGCGTTTTCTTCGGGCGGCTGGCGGGCATCCCGTCGGACGGCGTACCGTATCCATTGTTTGCGTTGGCGGCGCTGATTCCGTGGACGTTTTTCGCCAACGCGCTGGGGCAAGCGTCGACTAGTCTGGTCAACAGCGCGCACTTGATCGCCAAAGTGTACTTCCCCCGCTTGGTCATTCCGCTGGCGAGCGTTCTTGGGGGGTTGGTGGATTTGGCCGTCGCCTGCGTGATTTTGGTTCCGATGTTGTTGTACTACAGCGTTGTCCCGGATTGGCGCATTGTCTGGCTGCCGGGGTTTGTCTTGTTGGCGGTTGTGACGGCGCTGGGGGTTGGGCTGTGGGCGTCGGCGCTCAACGTGGAGTACCGCGACGTACGGCACGTGATGCCGTTTCTGACGCAGTTGTGGATGTTTTTGACGCCGATTGTCTATCCGGGCAGTCTTGTCCCGGAGCGGTGGCGGACGCTGTACAATCTCAATCCGATGAGCGGCGTGGTGGACGGTTTTCGGTGGGCGTTGTTGGGCGCGGGGACGCCGCCAGGGTTGCCGTTTTTGGCTTCGGTTGCGGCGGCGCTGGTCATCTTGATGACCGGGGCGTTTTACTTCCGGCGGATGGAGAAGACCTTCGCCGACCGCGTGTGACGCATGGCGTAGAACATCCGGCGAAGTGGAAACCGACGAAAAAGCGGCGAGTCGGTTCGGTTTGCAGAAGGCGCGTCGTCGGTTTTGCCGTCGGCGAAACTCACGGAGACGGATATGACTGAAGAGCGGATTGTGATTGACACCGACATTCTGGGCGGCAAGCCGGTTGTTCGGGGAACACGGCTGGCGGTGGAGTTTATCCTCGACTTAATGGCGCAAGGCTGGAGTGAAGAACAGCTGTGCGCTGAGTACCCGGGGCTGTCGCGGGACGACATTCTGGCTTGCCTGCGTTTGAAAAAATAGTAGCCGTGAGTGATATTGCTATTCGCGTTATGGACTTAGGCAAGCAGTACCGCATTGGCGGCGGTAATCGCGGCCCCTTTCGGTCGCTGCGCGAGTCTATCAGCGATGTGTTGATGTCACTGTTTCGTCGCCGAGAATGCACCATAGCTTCCAGCGAAGAGACTTTGTTCTGGGCGCTGCGCGACGTGTCGTTCGACATCAAGCGGGGCGAGGCCGTCGGCGTCATTGGGCGTAACGGCGCGGGAAAAAGCACGCTGCTCAAAATCCTCTCGCGGATTACCGAGCCGACAACCGGTAAAGTGGAAATCCATGGTAGGGTTGGCTCGCTGCTGGAAGTCGGTACAGGGTTTCATCCGGAACTCACCGGCCGCGAAAACATCTTCCTCAACGGCGCGATTCTCGGCATGCGGCGCGCGGAAATTGCGCGCAAGTTTGATGAAATCGTCGCCTTTGCCGAAGTCGAGCGATTTCTCGACACGCCGGTACGGTTTTATTCCAGTGGGATGTACATGCGGCTGGCCTTTGCTGTCGCCGCGCATCTGGAGACGGACATTCTCATCGTGGACGAAGTGCTGGCCGTCGGCGACTCCGGCTTTCAGAAAAAGTGTCTCGGCAAAATGGAAAACATTGCCCAACACGGGCGGACGGTCTTGTTTGTCAGCCACAGCATGCAAGCCATACGGCGGTTGACAACAAGCTGCCTCGTTTTATCGGAGGGGCAAATTGCTTATGACGGGCATACGGCGGGCGCAATTCGGGAGTACGAGCGGCTCCAGCGCCTTACAACCGATACGGTGTCAAGCTATGTCGCCAACCCGCCGCCGCGTCACAGCCACATCGCGCGGGCAAGCGTCGTCACCTCCGCGCCTCACGGACAACACGACTGGGGGCATCCGCTGGCGTTCCGTTTCAGCCTGCGCCTTGACGAGCCAAGCCGTCACTTCGCTTTCACCTTTCAAATCATGGACGATCAGGAGCGACCAGTCATCCACTGTCACTACGTCAACCCGGTGACGAAAGCCGACTACGACTTTGGCCCGCTGGAGCAAGGCGAATATCAGATTGAATGCCGGCTTCCGCAGCCGCGGCTCTACATGGGGCGCTACACAGTGACAACGTGGCTGGCGAATCGGCGCTCGAATCAGATTATTGAAAAGCTTTCCGGGATTCTCGCCTTTGAGGTCTCCATGTTGGAACAGCCCCGCGCAGAGTATGAGCGACAGATAGGCGAAGCGGTCTATGTTGAAGACGCCGTCTGGTCGCTGCCGTTGCCGGTCGAGGCGGCGACATGAGCGACGGAGCCGTGATGAGTCCGGTCGTTCCCGGCGTTCCCGCCCGGCTCGTTGAATCGCTCGAAGCAGCGCGGCTTATCGAAAGCTACCAGCGCGATTACGGCATTGACGTAGCTGATTATTTCACTGGACTGTCGAGCGTCGGCATTTACGCCTGCCCCGTTACGGGCTATCGGTTTTACCACCCGTTCACGCTGGCCGGACGCGAGGACCTGTACGCCCAACTTGCCCGCTTTGACTGGTACTACACTGACCGCCCGGAACACGCGCTGGCGGATCGCTACATTCGTCCCGGCGACAAGGTTCTCGAAATCGGCTGCGGGCAAGGGCTGTTTCTGAAGCGGCTGGCGGCGCGCGGCGTTAGGGCTACGGGCTTGGACCTCAACACAACGGCGGTTGCGCAGTGTCGCTCAGACGGACTCGATGCCCGGCTGGAGACCATCGAGAGCCACGCCGTGACCCATCACCAAGCGTACGACGCGGTCTGCGCCTTTCACGTCTTCGAACATATTGTTGATGTTCGGGGCTTTCTCACGGCAACGCTGGATTGCCTGCGACCAGGCGGACGGCTGGTGCTGGCCGTTCCCAACAGCGATGCTTACTACGCCCATCGCTTCGGTCGGCACTTCGCCCTCAACGCTCCGCCCCATCACATGGGACTGTGGGACAAAAAATCGCTCAAGGCGCTGGCGAATTGCTTTCCGCTGACCGTGGAAGCCCTGCTTGGCGTTGCGGAGCCGGTGTCGGAATGGGAGAACTACATCGTGTTTTCAACGCTTCACAGCCCGCTGTTGGCTCGGAAGCGGGATTGGCTGCTGTGGCGATTTTACCAGCGGTTCCCGACTGGGCGCGTCCGAAGCTGGATCGAGAAAATTTTGGTCAAAAGCGGCCCAAACCACAACGTTATCGTTATTTATCGACGACGGTAGCTTGTGACAATGCCGACGCGCGCGCATTCTCGTTTGCGCCTTTGACGCGCCTAATTATCGGCGGCAACCGGCCAAGCGGACGGCAGGCGGCGAGTGTAAAATCGGGAAAACAGGGAGAAAGCGCATGAGCCTAACGGAAGCGGTTGTTCAAGGAACTTTGTACGAGGATGGCACGCTGCAACTCAATGAAAAGCCAAATCTGCCGTCGGGAAGGGTACAGGTGATTTTGCGCCGTTTACCGGAAACGCTGGCGGATGACCCGTTCTGGCAAAGAATGCAAGCCATTTGGGCTATCCCGCGAAGCGGGACTGAGGATGGCGGAGAGCAATCGCTGGAAGAGGCCCGACTTGAGCGGGAAGCGTGGGAAGCCGGCCAACGTGAACTCGAACGCTTGCAAGGTATCGAGCATTCATGAAGGTCTATTTCGATACCAACTGCATCATCTATTTGGTGGAACGTCATCCCAAGCGGGAAGCGCCGGTCATTGCTCGGATCATTAAGCTACACGCCGTCGGCGATGAATTGGTCGTCGGCGACGTATCGAGGACTGAGTGTTTAGTCGGACCTTTCAAAAGGGGCGATACGAGTTTAGAGTAATTTCCGAGAAGGTGTAGCGATACCCCGGTTGAGTCGCGTCAATGGTTTGGAGTGCGGCGGCTTGACGCCGCTTTGTGACGGCGCGGCTTGACGCGCCGGCCGGCTTCCCAGCATGTCTTTGGACAAGGAACCGCCACGCCTCCCGGCGTGGCGCGTGGCGTCGAGCCGCCACGCGGGAAAGCGGCGGAACGCCCCGCACTCCAAATAGCGGGCTAACTCGCTACGTTGTCTCGGAAACTGCTCTAGCGGCTCGTTATCAAGTCTTTTTTGCAGACCCCGATGTGAAATCGCTTCCGCAGCGCGGATTCAGGTAAAGTATGCCGGGATCAAGTTGCCGGACGCCTTACACCTTGCCACCGCCATTGAACACGGCTGCGGCTCGTTTGTGACGGCTGACGCACAGTTGGCCGTCTGCAAGGAAGTTGACGTGGAGGTGTTGAAGTGAATCGCGCGCCACAATCCACGCGCGACGGCGCGCCTTCGCGGAAAGAGAGCTAATTGTTCCGCCCGCTATTGACCAGCGAGTACCGCTTTTGACGATGCCACGCGCGCGTATTCTTGTTTGCGCCTTTGATGCGCCCAACTTCACCGGCGGGCCAAACAGTTGGCTGCGGCGGTGGAGCGCCTTTCTCACGGCCCAAGACTGTGAAATACGCGCGCTGGTCCTTGTCTCGGAAGCGCCGTCTCACCGCTTGCCGGAGGACTACCCTCTGCTCCGGTGGCTCGATCAGCAGGGCATCGGCTTCGACGCCTTTCCGTACTGGGAAACCATCGAGAAGAAAATTCACTGGATACTGGCGCAGGTTGCAGCCTTCCGGCCGACGGTCTTTGTGTCGAACTTCGTCATACCGGCGATGTACGCCTCGCCTTGGCTTCGTCCGGCCGGACTGCCGACCATCGGCGTCATCCACTCCGACGACGCCTACCATCGCGCCTTGCTGGAACGGTTTGTCGCAGGCCAACCGGACTACCGGCTGACCGACGTGGTGACGGTTTCGCGCTACCTGACCAGCGCCGTCGAGCCGCGCGCAACTTCCGAAACGAGCGTACACTGCATCCCGTACGGCGTGCCCGTCCCGGACGCGACGGCGCACTGGACGGAAGGCGAGCCGTTGCGTCTGCTCTACGCCGGACGCCTCGAAGAAGAACAAAAGCGCATCTCGGACGTGACGCGCGCCCTGTGCCGCGCCGCGCAACTCCCGAACGTCACCGCCACCATCGCCGGCGACGGCCGCGCTCGCCCCGCCGTCGAGCGCATCATTGCCGAGGAAGGACGCGGGCGCGTCGCCTACGTCGGGCTGGTGGACAACGCGCGAATCCAAGCGTTGATGGCGGAGCATCACGTCTTTGTGCTGCTTTCCGACTACGAAGGGCTGCCCATCGCCCTGATGGAAGCCATGGCGGCCGGACTCGTCCCGATTTGCACGCCCATGCGCAGCGGTATCGGCGAACTCATTGACGACGGCCGAACGGGCGTTATCACGCCGGATCGCGCCGACGGTTTTCTCGCGGCCGTGAAAAGCCTTGCGGCGTCCCCGGACACCTGGCGGCGACTGTCGCAGGGCGCGCGCCGCCACATCATCACGGCGGGGTACAGCTTGGACGACTGCCTCAGCCGGTGGCTTGACTTGCTCACAAAGCGCAGCCAAGCGGCAACGTATGACGGACGGCCTCTGCTGCGGCGGCGGACGCGGCGGTTGGGATTGCCGCCGCCCCACCCTGACCTTGAAGAAGACCAGTGGCGCGAGCCGTCGCCGTTGGTGTACTACAGCCGCGTCGGACGCGCCAAACTGCAAGCGGCCGTCGGGCGACTCTTCCGTCGGCGTCGGACGTAACCGCCTCTGCTTGCCTATGCTTGAACGCCGGAGCTACATTCAACGCCCCGATTACACGCCGACTTCGCCCCACGAGGCGTTCATCGTTCCCTTGTTGCGGCGGGAGATTGAGCAGGCGCTTCAAACCTACGCGCAGCCTTCCACGCAACCGCCCGGCAAGGCGCTGGACGTTGGCTGCGGACGGCAACCGTTCCGCCCGTGGCTTGAGCAACAGGGGTATCAGTACCATAGCCTTGATGTCGAGCAGAATCCCGAAGGCGCGGTGGATTTCATCTGCGAGATTGACAAGCCGTTGCCGGAAGCTCTGTTGTCGGCTGCGCCGTTTCGCTTTCTCATCTGCCTTGAAGTGCTGGAACACGTCGCCGACTGGGAAACATCATTCGCCAACTTCGCCGCGCTGACCAATCCCGGCGCGCGCATCCTCATCACCTGCCCGCACTTTTACATGCTGCATCTAGAGCCGCATGATTTCTGGCGGCCGACGCCCTACGCCTTTCAGTACTTCGCCGCCAAGTACGGCTTTACGGTCAAGTTCCAGAAAGCCGCCGGAGATGGGTGGGACATCTTAGGTACGCTGCTGGCAAGCAGTTACCCACAGCCTGTCGGACGCTCGCTCGTCAACCGACTTGTCAACCGCGCCTACTGGTTGGCGCATCGCCTGATGCTGCGGGGACTCATGTCGGGTTGGTTGCAGGCGCGGGTCAGTTGGAACAGCCGCTTCACGTTCTACCTGTCAAATGTCGTGGTCTTGGAAAAACAATGAAGTGGGCGTTTGTCTCCACGATGGAAGGGTGTCCGTGGGGCGGGAGCGAGGAACTCTGGAGCCGCGCGGCGCGGCGGCTGCTTCGTGAGGGACACGAAGTTCATGCCAGCGTGAAGTTCTGGCCGGCCCCGGCGCGACAAATCGCCGACTTGCAGGCCGCCGGCGTACAAGTTGTTTTCCGCCGCCTCGACCGGCGCAAAAAACTCACCAGCTTGGCGCACCGGCTGGCCGGCGGCGGCTATGTGCCGCCGGTTCACCTTGACTGCCGCCGGTGGCTGGAACGCCTCAAACCGGAAGCCGTCGTCATCTCGCAGGGTGCCAACTTCGATGAATGGTCGCTGTTTTTTGCCGAGGAGTGTCGGCGATTAGGTGTTCCCTACGCGGTGATTACGCAAGCCAACAGCCTGCTCTGGATGCCCTCGGACGCGCTAGCTGAGCGCGTCGCTCGCATGTTTGTGGAAGCGCGTCGCGCCTATTTCGTTTCGCAGGGGAATTTTCAACTGCTTGAAAAACAAATCGGCCGGACGCTCTCCAACGCCGAAGTGGTTTTCAACCCCTTCAACGTCGCCTTCGACGCCCGCCCGCCGTGGCCGGCCGAAGACCACCCGCTCCGGCTGGGGTGCGTTGCGCGAATGGAGCCGGCGGCCAAGGGGCAGGAAGTCTTGCTCGAAGTTCTGGCGCAACCGAAGTGGCGAAAGCGGCGGGTCGTTGTTTCATTCGCCGGTACGGGTCCGTGGGAGGCGTGGCTGCGACGCTACGCCGCCGACTTGCAGCTTGAAAGCGCGCATTTTGTCGGCTTCGTCGAGAACATCGAAGCCTTCTGGCGCCACCACCACGCACTGGTTCTTCCGTCGCGGCACGAGGGGATGCCGCTGGCGTTGATTGAAGCCATGCTGTGCGGGCGGGCGGCGATCGTCACCAATGTGCCCGGCAACGCTGAACTGCTGGAAGAAGGCGTCACCGGCTTTATCGCACGCGCGCCGGATGTCGTGTCGCTGGATGAAGCGCTTGAACGCGCCTACGTGTGCCGCGCCGACTGGCAAGCGATGGGGGAACGCGCCGCCGAAGCGATTCGTCGCCAAATTCCACCTGATCCGGCCGGCGTCTTTGCCGAGAAGCTTCAGGAGGCGTTCGCATGACGAAGCCGTTGGTCTCGGTCGTCCTATGCGTTCACAACCGCGAAGACTTTCTGGCGGAAGCGATGGCGAGCATCCTTGGTCAGACGCTCGACGACCTTGAACTCATCATCGTGGACGACGCTTCAACCGACGCCTCGCCGGAAGTCGCGCGCAGTTTCAACGACCGGCGCGTTCGGTATTTCCGAAATGAGACCAACCTTGGGCATGCCGTCTCCCTTGACCGTGGGATTGCCGAAGCACGCGGTCAATACATCGCCCTGATGGACAGCGACGACATCAGCCTGCCGGAACGCCTCGAACAACAGGTCGCTTTTCTGGAAGCCAACCCGGCCGTCGCGCTCTGCGGAGGATGGGTGGAAACGTTCGGGGCGTATGCGGAAACGCGGCGGTTCCCTTATGAACCGGAAGACCTGAAGGTGCATCTGCTGGCGGCTTGTCCGCTCTCAACGCCGACCATCCTGCTCCGAAGAACGACAACGGCAAGCCGGCGCTTTAGCGCACAGCGGTTTGAGGTGGCGCACGATTACGCCTACTGGGTTGATGTTGCTTTTGAAGAGCCTATCGCCAACCTGCCGGAGGTGGTGTTGCGCTACCGTGTGCACGCTGGACAGATCACCTTGACGCGCCGCGCCAAGCAGCTTGCCGAAACTCGCATGGTTTTGCGGCGGCAACTGGAATCTCTGCTGGGCTATGGAAACGACGCCGACGTGGCCGCGCTCGAATATGTCTTTGTCAACGAGGCGCAGCCCGACCCGCCTCTACCGCGGATTGGCGACCTTTTTGAACGGATGCGCGCCGCCAACCGTCGCCGAAGACGCTACGATCCCGCGCGGCTCGATCGGATGTTGGACGAAAAATGGACGCATCTTGTCGCCGGACATGCACCAAGCGCGTCCGAGATGTGGAGGCAGGCTCTACGGCGGCCGGGGCTGTGGTCGCTCCGGCTGGGTGAAGCCTGCGTCCGTCGCGCCCTACGGCCGCTCAAGCATGGGTGGCGGAAAGCACAGACGGCATGAATGTGCTGCACATCAACGAGTTCGACCAGTTGGGAGGCGCGGCGACCGCTATGTGGCGGCTGCACGTAGGGCTGCGGCGGCTTGGCGTCAACTCACAGGTCATGGCGGCCCACATCAGCAGCGGCGGGGCGGAGGTTCACCGACTACCGCCGTGGCGCCGGCGCGATTACCAACTGGCGCGGCTGGGGCGGTGGCTGCGCTTCCCCGATGTTTTCATCACCAGTACGTTCGACATCGCCCGCGAGCCGGTCTTTCAGGCGGCGGATGTCGTTCACCTGCACAACCTCCATCACGGCTACTTCAACTACTTGGCGCTGCCGAAACTCCTACGGGGCAAGCGGGCGTTTCTGACGCTGCACGATATGTGGGCCGTGACCGGGCACTGCACGTACAGCGCCGACTGCGGGCGGTGGAAAACCGGCTGCGGACGATGCCCGTACCCAAAAGTCTATCCGTCCATGCGATTTGACACCTCGGCGCTGGAATGGCGACTCAAGCGGTGGTCGCTGGCCAAAACACTGACCGGCGTCATCGTCTTGAGCCGGTGGATGGAAGCCGTGGCGAAAGCCGGCTTCCTTGGCGATTTGCCGGTGTATCGCATTCCGGCGGGGCTGGATACGGAGGTTTATTGCCCGTATGACAAATCAGACTGCCGCCGAATGCTGGGCATCGCGGACGACCGGTTCGTGTTGATGTTCGCGGCAATGAATGTCAATGATCCACGCAAGGGCGGCGACTTGCTCTTGGCGGCGCTCCGGCGACTGCCAAACAGCCACCGCCGCCGCCTGACCTTGCTGGTGCTTGGGGATACGCCGCCGGACGGCTGCGCCGCGCTCGACTGCCAAACAACACTTGCAGGTCGCATCACCAACGACCATCTCAAGGCCCGCGTCTATTCGGCGGCCGATGTGTTTGTCAGTCCGGCGCGTGAAGAAGCCTTTGGCCTTGTGCTTCAGGAAGCGATGGCCTGCGGCGTTCCGTGCATCAGCTTTCACGTGGGCGGTATGCCCGATCTTGTCCGCCATGGCGAAACCGGTCTGACGGTTGAACCGGAAAATATCGCCGGACTAGCTGACGCTATAGCGTCGGTGATGGACAACGATACGGAACGAGCGACCATGGGACGCCAAGCGCGCCGGCTGGTCGTCGCCGACTATGGACTCCAATCCCAAGCGCAGCGGTGCATGGCGGCGTACGAAGGCCGGACGCAACCCGACGCCGAGACGCTATGACGCCGTCCGTCAGGTTTCCAATGAAAATTGCCTTAGTCACACGCGAGTTCTTTCCGCTCACCGGCGGCCTACAGGTTCTGGCCGCCCAACTTGGACGCGAACTCAAAAAACACGGACATGATTTTCTAGTCATCACCCGTTTCACTCGGACGAGACTTGATCTCAGAAACCACCTTGTCAGATCACAGCTGGACGAAACGCTTGAAGTCGGCGGCGTCAAAGTTCAGGTTGTCGGCCACAGTCGGTCCTTCGGCGTCGTCGTGGATGTTCTCTACAAGACGCTCTTCAAGGAAGGCATGGAGGGGTTTCTCATACAACCCTTCGCCCAAACCTATCAAAACAAAATCGGCAAAGCGGTGGAAACCTTTGATGTCGTGCATTTTCTTGGACAAGGACTTGAACTGCTTGGCTTCGCAGCGGCTTCAAGCGCAAGAAATTTGGGAAAGCCGTTCGTCGTCGAACCCTGCGTTCATCCGGGGCAGTGGGGCGACCATCCGGTTGATCTCAAGCTGTATCGCCAAGCCGACGCCCTCATCGCGCATTCGCATTTCGAGCGGCGATTCCTTGAAAGCAAGGGCATTGATCCTCGGAAGATCACCGTTCTCCACGGGTTCGAGGATCGAACCGACGGTGATGGAGCGCGATTCAGGAAGAAACACAACATCCCGAACTTCATGGTGCTCTTCCTTGGCAGGCGCTCGAAAGACAAAGGGTATCCGGTTGTTGTTCAGGCATTCGTTGACTTCCTCAAACGACATCAGGCCGACGCCGTACTGGTTGTCGCCGGCCCGACCGACGAGGAACGAATCCAAGCGCCGGCGCCGTACGCGGAGCGTATCTTGGAACTGGGGAAGTTGGACGAAGATGAAAAGCATGACGCCTTGGCGGCGTGTGACGTTCTCTGTGTCCCATCGGAAGGGGAGTCGTTCGGTATCGTTTACATGGAGGCATGGCGCTACAAAAAACCCATCATCGCCAGAAGAATACCCGTCCTTGAGGAAATCAACGGCGATAGTCCGGGCGGCGTCCTTGTGGAAAACAGCCCTGCGGTCGCCGCCAATGTCTCGGAAGCTTTATCCTTGCTCTTCCAGAACGAGCGACTGCGGCGCGACCTTGGCGAGCGTGGTTTTCACATTGCCTCCCGCTTTGTCTGGGAAAACGTTGTCGCAGGCTACCTTGAGGTTTACCAACAGGCGCGCGCTTGGAAAGACGAGAGACCGTAAGCGGCGCCGTCCGTCTCACCACACCGTAACCGATTCGTCGAAGCCAGAGCGCCGAGCCACTCGCCTTGCCCGCCGTTTCCATCGTCGTACCGCTCTACAACAAGGCCGCCTACGTGGCGGAGACCATCCGCAGCGTGCTGGCGCAAACGTACGCGGACTGGGAAATGCTCATTGTGGACAACGGCTCAACGGACGGCGGCGCGGACTTGGCGCGCGCCTTTGACGACCCACGCTTGCGCGTCGTCGTTTCCCCACGGCGGGGACCCGGCGCGGCGCGCAACTACGGCGTCGGGCTGGCGCAGGGCGAGTGGGTGCAGTTCCTCGACGCCGACGACCAGCTCGCGCCCGACCAACTCGAACAACAACTGGCTACAGCCGCACGGCATCCCGAAGCGATGATCGTCGCGGGCGGCTGGCGGGAATATCGCGCCGACCGCCCCCACCAAGTCGTCGTCCAGCGTCCGGCGGGCTATGGCAAAGGGATTGCCGCCCTCCGCGACCTTGCCGTAGCCTTCCCCCCGTGGGCGGTTCACGCGGCCATCATCAAACGTGAAAAGCTCACGGCCGATTATCTCTGGCCGGAAGAACTCGACCATCTTTCCAATGAGGACGCCGTCTTCTGGTTTCGACTGGTCATGACCTGTACCGTTGTCTTTAGTCCGGCGACCGGTGCGTTCTACCGGATGCAAACGCCGACGGCGCGCAACCGGTTTGACGACCCGGCTCGCCGGCTGCGGGAGTTTGACTTGGCGGCGACCTACAACTTACGGTGGCTCGCCGAGCAGGAACGCCAACCGACGCCCGGCCAAGCCGCCGCCCTGATGCGCGTTTATTCAAGCGTGTACGAACAAGCCCGGCGCGTCGGCGACCCGACAACGGCGCAAACGGCGCTCGAACAAGCCGAGCACTGGCTGGAGCAATACTTTTCCCTAGCCGGGGCTTCCACTTTCGCTATGGGCCTGCGTCGGTGGATGGGACTCAAACGGTATATCCACATATCATCCCTGATACGCCGCTTTGCGCCTGCATGACGCCTATGACCCTGTTGGAAGCGAGCTGAAAAAGACGTGTCTGTTCGTCCCGAATGTTCCGTTGTGATTCCGGTCTATAATGAAGAGGAAAACCTGCCGGAAATTCACCGCAGAATGGAAGCCATCCTGAATCAGCTGTCGCCAAACAGTGAAGTGATTTTTGTTGACGACGGCAGCCGGGATCGTTCTTTGGAGATCATGCGGGACATTCACACCAGAGACGCGCGCTTTCGGTACGTTAGTCTGGCGCGAAACTTTGGCCACCAGATTGCCGTGACGGCCGGTTTGTACTACACCAGCGGCCAAGCCGTCATTGTCATGGACGCCGATTTGCAGGACCCGCCAGAAGTGATCGCCGCTATGCTGCAAAAGTGGCGGGAAGGCTATCACATTGTTTACGCCCGCCGCCGGCGCCGCAAACAGGAACGCTGGCTTAAGCGGTTTCTCGCCTACTGGTTCTACCGCGTCATCCGCATTTTGGCGGAAGTGGACATTCCCCCCGACACCGGTGACTTTTGCCTGATGGATCGGCGGGTGGTTGACATTCTCAATGCTATGCCAGAACGTAACCGATACTTACGCGGGCTGCGCGCGTGGGTTGGTTTCCGGCAAACGGAAGTGGCGTACGACCGCGAGCCGCGATTCGCCGGCGAAGTCAAGTACACTTTTCGCAAATCTTTTGCTCTCGCCGTCAACGGCATTGTGTCGCTGTCCCGCGCCCCGCTGCGGTTGGCCACGTACTTCGGACTCAGCGCCGCCGGTTTGGCTATGCTGATGGTGGCGCTCGTCATTTACTGGCGGATTTACTACCCGTCGCCCACGTTGGTCGGCTACGCCATTATCACCGCCGCCATCTTCTTCTTCGGCGCTGTCCAACTGATTTGCCTAGGCATCCTTGGCGAATACATCGGACGCATCTACGAGGAGGTCAAAGGACGGCCGCTGTTCACCGTTCAGGAGGTGGGCGGCGTCCTATCAACCAGCCATGAACCACTCAGACAAAGCCACGCCGCGACCCGCAACGTTTGACGCCTTTGCGCCCGGCTACAGCGGAGGCATGGAAGACCCCATCAAAGGCTTACTTGCCGGTGATGCGTTGGCTTACCTGCGTGTCAAGGCGGATTTATTCCTAGACGATCTGGAACAGGCTCAGCCGAATGCGCGACATCAACCCGACTGTTGCTATCTTGATTTCGGCTGTGGCACGGGCGACTTTATGCACCTGTTGCAGACGTGCGGGGTTCGTTGGACGATGTTCGGCTACGACGCCTCACGCGGCATGCTTGATGAAGCCATCAAGCGGTGGCCGCAGGTGTGCTCAACCGATAATCTCCGGCACGTCACCGAACCTACTCAAATTCTTCCCGATCACTTCGACCTGATCACCGCGATCTGTGTTTTTCATCATATTCCACCATCTGAATGGGAAACCTACTTTGCGGCGCTCTACAACGGACTTCGCCCTCGTGGGCGCTTGTATGTGTTTGAGCATAATCCGATCAATCCAGTCACACAGATCATGGTGTCGCGGGCGGAAATAGACCGGGATGCCGTTCTGCTGTGGCCGTTCTCAACTGTTCAACGGCTTCGCCGCATTGGATTTCATGTCAGAAAACTTTCTTTCTTTCTCTATGTTCCTCCACGTTTTTCAAAACTGCTGAAGTTTGAACGTTGGTTTTCCAAACTTCCTTTTGGCGGTCAATATATGATTGTCGCCGAGAAAGCATGAATCCACCGGACAACAATCGGGACACGAGTCATTCTGCTCTTTTCCTCGCTGTTCCAATTTTTTGCCTGTTGATCCTGCCTTCCGCTTTACCTCGTCACTGGTCGTTGCTGGATGAGCATCGCGTCTGGGTCCTCACGAAAGACTACGGTTTGACGGACATTCTCCTGGCCCGGAATGATGGCGAGCGTTACCGCCCGGCGTACTGGCTCTATCAGGCGTTCGCCTTCCATCTTTTCGGTCTCTCACGAACGGCGCATCACCTCCTGCAAGCCGGACTGACGTTGGCGTTCGTGCTTTTCCTTGAGCTGCTCACCCGCCGTACGGAAAAGCGAACACTGCTTGTCTCACTTCTGCCGGCGCTGTTCTTGATCCAGTCACCACTGGCGGAGAATGTTTACACCTTGCACAAGCCTGATTGGTTGTCAGCGCTGGGGCTGTTGGGGGCGCTGACCTTCGGCGTCAAGGCCGTCCAGCAACCGCAGCGGGCGACGTTGTGGCTTGGTGCGGCAAGCTTCTGCGCGGCCGCGGCTCTGTTGTCCAAGGAAAGCGGCTTGGTGGCGCTCGGTACGTTGTGCCTGATCGGTTTGTCCGGCTATGTCGCGGGAAGCTGGCGACGGCGCGGACTTCTCTGGTGGACGGCGGCGGCGTTCGCCGTGTTCGTCGGCGCGTACTGGCTACCGTCGAAGTACCTCATTCAGCCGACGGTGTACCGCCTGACGTTGGCCGACGTGTCGCTGCGCAGCATGGCCTTCAATGGCTACACGTACCTGACAAAATACTCTGAGCTGTTCCTACTCGGCGCGGCCGTCATGGTCGGGTTGGCGCTGGAGCGGGACAAAGCGCGGCGGCGCGACGCCGGCTGGCTGCTGGCGGCGACGGCGTTTCTTTCGGGGACGGCGGCGCTGGCGCTGCTGATCGTCTGGAAATGGCCGTGCGGCTACTTCCTGATTCCGGTCAATGCCTGCTGGCTGGCGGCACTGATACTGGTCGCCGATGCCTTCACGCGCCTGTCCCAACCGCAACGTACAGCGGCGGCGGTCGTTGGCGTTGTGTGGCTTCTGCTCAACGTCATCGGCTTTGCACAGACGGCGCGGCTACAACGCGCCTGTTGGCGCGGCTTTGGGATGTTCGTTGAAACCTACGCTCGGCAGGGCGAGCCGGGTTCGCGGCTGTTCTTCCCTGAACAGGTGGCGGAGGCTGAAGTTCCAATTGAAGCAAACAACCAAGTCAAAATGCTGGGCGGTCCGCAGCTTGGCGCACTCGCCGGCGCGGGCGCGTTTGCGCTGGCCGGCGATCCCGCCAACCAAGACTTACGCCCGCCGACACAGGGCGACTACCTTGCTCTGCGACGCTATGAACACGCCTTCGGGAAGCATGTCCGGCTATTTCAAGATTGCGCGACGGCGCGGCTGTTGCCCCGTTTGCAGGCGCTTGGCTGGCGTCTCACGCCCGTGGGCGAATACAACTTCCGTATGCCCAATTTCGTGCCGGGACGCGACCTTGGGCGAACGGTCGTCATGGAACATGCGCTCTACCGGCTGGACGCCGCCCCGCCTGTACGTTTTGCGCTCAACGGTGGTCTGTGGCGGACGGACGACTGGGCCGGCCCCGAACTGACGCTGCTTGTTCACCAGCCGGGCAGCCTGCGCATTGAAGGCGAACTCCCGTCGGAAGCGCCCGCGCCGGTGACGATCCGCTGTCTGGCGGATGGTCGAACGCTCCACAAGCAAACGCTTCGGCCGGGTGAGCCGCTTCAGTGGGAAGCCAACATACCGGCTATTGCGCCGCGCCAAGCCGTTGAGGTCCAGCTTGTCGCCGACGCCGCCGTACCGGCCGAACAACTCGGTTTACGTCCCAAGGGTGAACGGCTATCGTGGCGTCTTCGCCGAGTCACTTTCATGCCATCAGAGGACAGCCAAAATCATGTTCGGCATCGTCGTCACCACGATTTACGACGGCGCGTTTATTGACGCTTACTACGAGCACTTCCGGCGGCGCGGCCGCCTTGAGGATGTACGGTTTTACGTTGTCGGCGACCTAACAACGCCGGACGCCTGTGCTGAACGGGTGCGCGCCTACGCCCAACGCGGACTGCCGTGGCTGTTTCTTGCACCTGACGACCAGCGGGCTTTTCTCGCCGACTTCCCTGAACTCGCTGCTGAAATCCCGTGGCGCAGCGACAACCGGCGTAACGTCGGCTTTTTGATGGCCTACCGCGACGGCTGCGACCCCATCATCAGCATTGACGATGACAACTACCCAAAAGATGACTGGGATTTTCTCGGCGAACACGCCGTCGTCGGGCGCGACGCAACGCTCCGCGTGGCGATCGGCTGCAACGGCTGGTTCAACATCTGCTCGATGATGACGGTCGCGTGTCCGCCGCTGGGCGGCGGCAAGACGGTCTATCCGCGCGGCTTTCCCTACCCGCGTCGGACGCTCGATTGCAGCGCCGTCACGGATGAAGCCGAAACCGGGCGCGTCGCCGTCAACGCCGGGCTGTGGTCGGGCGATCCCGACGTGGACGCTGCGACGCGCCTTGTGACGCGCTGCGCGGCAAGTGAAGCTTTTGCGGAGAGCTACCTGCTGGGGCGCGGCGTTCGCTCGCCCATCAACACGCAGAACACGGCGATTCTCCGGGCGGCGCTGCCGGCGTATTACTACGTCAAGATGGGCGTGTCGCTCGCCGGGCTGAAGCTTGACCGCTTCGGGGACATTTTCAGCGGCTACTTTGTGCAAATGTGCGCCGAGGCGGTCGGCCATCGCGTCCGCCTTGGATCGCCGGTGGTTGAGCACCGCCGCACGCCGCACAACCCCTACGTTGACCTGTGGAACGAACTGGCCGGGATGGTTGTGCTGGACGACATGCTGCCGCTGCTCGAAACGCCGCTGTCGCCGACGGACGACTACGGCGCAGCGGCGCTCGAACTCGCCGACCGCATTGAAGCTTGGGCAGGTGAGCAAAAGGGCTTCCTGTGGGGCGAGGCACTCCGGGATTATTTCCGCAATGTCGCAGCGAATATGCGGCTGTGGGTTGCTGTTTGTCGGCGACTTGACTGAGGGATGACGACGGAAGCTCGCTACGCGCCGGTGTCGCTGGTGACGACGGTGCTCAACGACCTCGCCGGTTGTCAGGCGTTTTTCGCAGCCATGGAAGCGCAGACGCTCTGCCCGCGCGAAATCATCATCGTGGACGGCGGCTCGCGCGACGGGACGTGGGCGTTCCTACAGGAGTACCGCCCGCGCCGTGATTACGAACTGGTCGTCGCACAGGAAGTCGGCTGCAATGTGGCGCGCGGACGCAACTTGGCGATTGCGCGTGCGCGCTACGACGTGATTGTGTCCACTGATGTCGGCTGCCGGTGGGACGACCGCTGGCTTGAAGACCTGGTCCGGCCGCTGCTGGATGATCCGACGCTGGATGCCGTGATGGGGAGTTGGGCCGTCCGGCGCGAAGACCTTCCTGACGACGACTGGGCGCGCGTCGAATTCGCTTTTCACGCCGACTATGCGCTACGCGCGCGGCCGGATTCACATGCTTCGTCGCGCGCCATCGCCTATCGCAAGGCGCTGTGGGAGCGGCTAGGCGGCTACCCAGAAGACCTGACGCTGGCGGCTGACGATATGGTGTTTGCGCTTTTGCTGCATGCGACGACAAAGCGCGTCGCCGCTGCACCGACGCCGCGCTGTTTCTGGGAGCGGCCGGCGACGCTTCGGCGCTTCCGCCGCGAAGCCGAGCGCAACTTTTTCGGCGCGGGCGAAGCCGACATCTGGCGCAAGCATGGGCTGTTGGTTGGCGGCCGGCTCATCGCCGAAACGGCTGCGCCGCTGCTGGGACTAAGCATCGGACTCATCGAGTTATGGCTGGGGCGGTGGCCGTTCGTAGGCGGCTCACTATTTGTCATCGGCGCTATGCTGGTCAGCGCGCGGCTGTGGCGACTGCGACCAGCGGCGGCGCGTTATGCGGCGGCCGGCGGCGCGTGGGTCTGGCCGCGCGTCATATGGTTCGAGTACGCCGTCAAGTGGGCCGGCGTACGGGGTTATTGGCGCGGTTGGTGGACCGGCCGCCGCCGTTGCCAAGCCTGCCGCGCGCGCCTGCGGCAAGTGGGGGTGTCGCCGTGGTGAGACGACTGCGCGCAGGAACCGTCATTGTCGCGCTCCTACTGATCGCCGGGCTCGGACTGGGCGCGGCGGCCGTTTGGGGCAACTGGTTCGGCGCGCGGCGGGCGCTTTACCTCGACCGGCGGATTCATGCGGTCGCTTTTCCGGCCGCCGGCCAAGTCGTTCAGCGCCGGGCGGACGGCGCGGCGCAGATGATGGTCGTCGGGCGCGTTGGTTGGTTGGCGCGAACGGTGGAAGCCGCCGTCGCCCACGACGCTGATCCGGTCATCAGCGAAAACGACTGGCAATTGCTCGGCGCAGCGTCGCGGACGAGTTTTCAGGGGGCGCTGACGCTCCCGACCGGCTGCCACCGGCTGTTCGTGCGGGTGGGCGAGCCGCGCCCGCTGAAGGCGTTCAACCATGTTGAAACCTGCGAAGTCTGTGTTGGGGAGGTGTTCATCGTCGCTGGGCAGTCCAACGCCGCCGGGAGCTGTGACGTTCTGTTTTCGTCCGTCTCGCCGCTGGTCCGCGTCGGGCTAGTCGGCGACGACGGGCGCATCACGTGGAAACTCTGCGCCGATCCGCAGGTCGCTAACGGCGGCGGGTCGGTGTGGCCGCTGGTCGGCGACGCGCTGACGCAACGCCTGAACGCGCCGACGGGCTTCATTAACCTCGCTGTAGGCGGCAGCAGCGTTCGAGAGTGGCTGCCGGGGACGCCGAATTTTGCGCGCCTTGCCGCGACCTTGCGCCGACTCCAACCGCAGGGCGCGCGGGCTGTTTTATGGCATCAGGGCGAAAGCGATTCCGGTATGTCGGCGGACGAGTACGCCGCGCACCTCAGCGCCATCATCCAAGCGGCGCGGCAGGCGGCCGGCGGCGACGCGCCGCCTTGGTTGGTCGCGCAGGTGTCGTTCAAGGACGGGCGGCGCTACGACGGCCCACGCGCCGGACAGCGCCGCGTCTGCGAAAGCGGCCTCGCGCGGCTAGGTCCCGACACCGACGAGCTTGAACTCGATATGCGGCAAGCCGACGGCGTACACTTCAACGAAGCCGGTACGCGCGCTGCCGCGCAACGCTGGACGCAGGCGATTCTGACGGAAATTTTCCGCCTGCCCCCGGAGCCATGACGCCCGCATGACGCGCCGGTTGCTGCACTTTGTTGAAGAAAGCTACGGCGGCGCGGCCGACTACGCCCATGCGCAATCGAACGCGCTGGCGGATCTCGGCATTGAGGTGCATCTGCTGACGACGCCGAACTATCCCCTACGTCCCGACGCGCGCTATCACCGCCGGCCGGAACTCCTTGAGCTGCGTCCGGCGCAACCCTTGCCGACGCGCGCGCAACGGGCGACGCGATTCGCCTACGTGAAGCTGACGAACTACCGGCGACTGGCGGCCTGCATTCGGCGCGAAGGTTTTCAGCAGGTTCTCATTGGGTCATTTGGCGAGTACCTTGCACCGGTGTGGTCGCCGTGGCTGTGCAAGTTGGCGCGTGAAGGCGTTGTGTTTGGCGCGGTCGTTCACGATCCGGTTCGGGATTACATCGTCGGCCCGCGCTGGTGGCATCGGTGGTCGGTGGCGGCGGCCTATGCGCCGCTCCGGGAAGTGTTTGTCCACGAAGCGACGACGCTTGACACGGGCGGGCAAGCGTTCGTGGCGCGCGTCACGGTCGTACCGCACGGCGTTTACGATTATCCCGCGCCGGCTCGGTCGCGCAGTGAAACGCGGCGGGCGTTGGGCATCCCCGAATCGGCGACGTTGTTTCTGGCGTTCGGCAACATCCGCGACGGCAAAAACCTCGACCTCTTTCTGCGGGCGCTGGCGCAGACAAGGGATGATTTTCCCGACGCGCACTTGTTGGTTGCGGGCGACGTACGGTCGGCCGGGCAGAAGCCGGTTGCTTATTACCAGACGTTGGCGGCGGAACTTGGTCTGGCTGCACGCTGCCGCTGGCGAATTGGGGACATTGCGCCGGAGGAAACGGCTGAGCTATTGACGGCGGCCGATGTTATGGTGCTGACCTACGCGCGCGCGTTTCGCTCGGCCAGCGGCGTCTTGGCGCTCGCGGCGCATTACCGCGTTCCGTGCTTGGCGGCGGGCGGCGACGGGCCGTTGCGGCGGGCGGTGGCGGACTACGGACTTGGGGTATGGTGCGCGCCGAACGATGTCAATGCGCTGGTCGCTGGTCTGAAGCGATGGCGGGCGACGCCGCCGACGCCGCGCTGGGAGGACTACCGCGCTGATCATTCGTGGGCGGTCAACGCGCAGCGGGTGGCGGAGCGCCTGTTTGAGCTACAAGCGGAACGGTTTGCGGAATAAACGGAAAGGACAGGCTAAAGACCAATGCTGCTGACGCTCGTACTGTGGGCGCTGATGGCGGTTGTCGCCTACGCCGTCGGGATCGGGCTGATTCCGCCGGGGACATTTGCGCGCGTCGGCGACCGCATTATGGCGGCGCTATGGGTGGGCTTTGTCGTCGTGTCGAACGCCTGGCTGGCGTTGGCGCTCGTTATGCCGCTGACGTTTTGGCGGACGCTGGGGCTGACGGCGCTGGGCGTAGCGGGGCTGTGGCTGTATCGCCGACGGCGGACGCCGGAGTGGACGTGGTTGCCCAAGGTTGACTTTGCCGCCGTTCCGCCGTTGCTGTGGTTCATCGGCGCGCTTGGACTAGCCGTTCTTGCCGTCTTTGCGGCCGGACCCGTGACGCAGTGGGATACCGGACTGTACCACTACCCGTCGGTCAACTGGCTTAAGACCTATGGCGTAACGCCGGGCATCGCCCTGCTTTATTTCCCACTCGGTTTTTCATGTTCGTGGTACGCCTTTGTCACCCCTTTTGATGTCGGGTGGTGGGACAAGAG